>NZ_FR894786.1:0-578 GCF_000434255.1 Ruminococcus sp. CAG:379
TTCTTGTTTTTCTCTCCGACGTATTTCAGCGTATTTCTTACTTGATGAACGATACAGCGCTGAAGCTCAGTTTGCGGAAAGGCTGCTGATACGGCTTCCTTCATGCCTGTGAGACCGTCTGCGCAGATGACAAGAACATCCTTGACTCCGCGATTTTTCAGCTCGTTCAGAACGCCGAGCCAGTACTTGGCACTCTCGTTTTCACCGATATGTATTGAAAGAACTTCCTTGTGACCTGTCATGCTGACAGCCAGTATCACATATGCGGCAAGCTTCCTGATTTGTCCGTTATCGCGTACTGAGAAGTGTACTGCATCGATGAATACTATCGGATATACTTCGTCCAATGGACGTTTCTGCCAGTCCTCTATCTGCGGGAGAAGGCGGTCTGTGATATCTGATACCATACCGTCGCTGACTTCAAAGCCGTAGATATCCTCGATAGTTTCGCTTATCTGGCGTGTGGTCATGCCTTTAGCATACAGTGATATTATCTTTTGCTCAATGCCTGAGATATCCTTCTGACGCTTCTTTACGACCTTGGGCTCAAAACTGCCGTCACGATCCTGCGGTACTTC
>NZ_FR894787.1:0-1041 GCF_000434255.1 Ruminococcus sp. CAG:379
CAGCCGTTGTAGTAGTTGCCCCACCGGGAATGGTGATGGAACCATCTACATAGGTAACATTGTGTGCATTGCCGTCCTGGTCAATGACCTTGGACTCGCTTCCTCTGAAGGAAATAGGATAGGTATCGCCGGGCTTTGCATCCGCCGGAACGGTAAACCGCAGAGTGGTCAGAACTGCACCATCTGCCGCTACCAGATTACGACCGTCGCCAGCATTCCAAACAAACGTGAACGTACTTGCATTCCAGGTAGGAGCACCTTCATATGCGTTACCGTTCAAACGCCGCTTGAGCTTCAGTCTGGAGTCCGCACTCAACTCAAGAACCATGCCGGCAGTACCAGTATCGCCCTTGATGGTGATCGGAACATCAACATCCGCACCAGCTTCGCCCTCAACATCTGCAATGGTGTAAGTAATATCGGCGGCAGCTGCCTGCATGGTCTGAACCGATGCAGGCAATGTGCCGATAATAAAGCTTGCGCTCATTGCGAGTGATGTCAAAGCCGAAATAATTCTTTTCTTCATCACGTTTCCTTTCTGCCCGGCTCACAGAACCGAGCACAAATGATTAATGTCCTCGCGTAGAACGATCCGCTTTGTTTAAGCTACCTCAGCGCCCAGATCAGACTGCTCGATCAGCTGAGCCAGGAACTTCAGAATCATAGTGGTATCATCCAGGTTCAGCTCAGTGCTGTGCTTATCGCAGTCAGCATTGATCTTACCCTGTTCGGTCATCTCTGCCTTGCCTGCCAGGTACTTGTTCAGCAGAACAGCGTCAGCGATGGATACTCTGCCGTCAACATTGGTATCACCGTACAGAACTGTGCCAACCGGAGCGGTGGTAGTGGTCTGAGTAGAAGTGGTAGTTGCGGGAGCCTCACTGGTAGTAGTTGTAGGTGCCTTTGTGGTGGTTGCTGTGCCGGGGATTACGATCTTACCATCAACGTATGTGATGTTCAGCTGTACGCCTTCCTGATCGATTACCTTACACAGGTCGCTTCTGAAGCTGATCGGATACTCATCGCCAGGCTGTGCATCAG
>NZ_FR894788.1:0-7340 GCF_000434255.1 Ruminococcus sp. CAG:379
GCCGCACATGGTGAGCATGTGGGCAGCCAAAGTCAGGCTCAGTTTTCCCAGTGCCGTGTGCCGCTGTCCCTGCAAGACGGAAATGGCCTCCGCCACCTCGATGGCGTTGCCCACGGCACTGCCCAGGGGCATATCCATATCCGTCACCACCGCCCGGCATCGCTTCCCGGCAAGCTTTGCGGTGCGCACCATAGCCTCCCCCAGCTGCACCGCCTCCTGCTCCGTTTTCATAAAGGCGCCGCTGCCGGTTTTTACGTCCAGCAGGATGCAGTCCGCCCCCATGGCAAGCTTCTTGCTCATGATGCTGGCGCAGATCAAGGGGATGCTGTCCACCGTAGCGGTCAGATCCCGCAGAGCATACAGCTTCTTGTCCGCCGGCACCAGATGGCCGCTCTGTGCCACCACAGCGCAGCCTGCCCGGTTCACCGTGTCAATGAACCGGTCGTAGGGAATGGCGGTGGAAAAGCCCGGAATGCTTTCCAGCTTGTCGATGGTGCCCCCGGTGTGGCCCAGCCCCCTGCCGGACATTTTCGGCACATAGCCGCCGCATGCGGCAACCACCGGTGCCAGGATCAGCGTGGTCTTATCCCCCACCCCGCCGGTGCTGTGCTTATCGGCTGTGGTGCCGTGGATCCCGGACAGATCCATCCGGTCTCCGGAATCCCGCATGGCAAGGGTCAGCTCCAGGGTCTCCGCCGGGGTCAGGGACTGAAAGCACACCGCCATCAGCCAGGCGGAAAGCTGATAGTCCGGAATGTCCCCGGACACGCAGCCACTGACCAGAAAGCGGATCTCCGCCCCGGTCAACGGTTCCCCCCGCCGGGTTTTCATAATCAGATCATATGCACGCATGGAAATCCCTCCTTTTGTTTCAGCATACCACAACGGAAACAAAAAAGCAAGACAATCAAAAACGCAGAAGGCATCATGCCCTCTGCGTTTTCAGAATTATTCGCCGTAGACGCATTCCATCTTGGGAGATCTCAGTCCCAGCATAGTGCGGAACCGGTTGCCCTTGATGTTTACCTGGCCGTCAATGTTTACAAAGGAAACATAACCGCCCTCTCCGGTGGTGAAGCTGATCCAATTGGAAGGATCCTCAGAAAGCTGAATGCCCAGGGCATTTTCCAGAAGCTTTCTCATTTCTTCTGCGGAGTAGCTCTGCCGAACCCCGTAGTAGGGATCGCAGGCTGCGTCATATTCGGAATCCACACTTCTCAGATACGGGATATCTGCTGCAAATACATCAGAGCAGGAGGCGGAGGATCCGCCGGAAGAAGCGTAGAAGGTAGTCAATGCGTAAGCGCCGTTATAGGTCAGCGCCTCGCCCAGCACGGATTCCACCGCACTGATGACGTTTGCCGGAGGATTGGCTTTGCGCCGCAGGTCATGACCGTTGTTGCCGTAGTACTTGATGTAGGTGTAGGCTGCAACCGCCTGTGCCTTCATAGCCTCCGGGTTCATGGTGCTGCCGACTTCGTTGTACACGACCTGGGAAACCAGATCCAGTACGCTGCCGCTGGCACCAGCCACCGTAATGGTTTCGGAACCTGCCGTCTCGGTGTTGATCAGGCTGGTACCCGGATAATAATGCTCCAGGATCTGCTGATAATTCATTCCTGCGTAGCTTGCGTAATAGTTGGCGCCGTTCTGGCTCATGCCAACCCCGTGACCGTAGCCGTATGTGGTAATCACAAAACTGCCCGGATCCGGATTTGCTGCGCCCAGCTCTGCTGCCTGAGGGGGATCTCTCCGCTCACTCTGGTCAACATTTTTATTTTCAATGTCATCGTCCGTAACCGTTTCGTCGGTATCGGTCCATTCATAGCTCACGGGCGTCAGGCTCGCGTCATAGTCCGACAGCTCAGCCTTCCACCAGTTTGTTACTTCATATTCCTCCACAGAGCACGTGTTCTGAAGTTCAAGTGTTTGTTCCGCAGCCGTTGCACCCGTTGCCGGCACTGCAGCCACTGTTGCATAGCTGAACAGCAATGCAAGCGCCGCTGCGACACTTTTAATTCGTTTTCGAACTTGCATATAAATCTCCATCTCGCCGATGAAATCATCGGATTAAATTTCCCCCAAGATGTTGGAAGCGGGGATTGAAATAAACTCAGTCGATAGTACGTTCCTCCATTCACAAATTGCCTTCATTTTGCGCCGCATTCACAAAGCTGTCCGTTTTGAAAACGTGAACGCTCATGTGCAAAATGCGTCCGGTCGTTGCTTTTGTGTTTGCTGAAATCTGCCCCCTCTGCCGGGAGTCGGGTTTCTTTGGATCTCCGGGCACTCTCGTCCGTGCCCTGGGGATCTACTCGTCTGCTTCCTCCGTTGTTTCCGCCGGCTCGTTGTCGTCACCGGTGGTGGTGACTGGGCCATAGGGAACAAACTCGGCGTCGGGATCGTAATTGTTCTTGTTCCACCGATAATAAATGGTCGGCCAGAGAACGTTGGGATTCTGCTGGCTTTCCTGGGTCCCTGCATAAGGATCCTCGTCCGGGCGAACCATTCTTGCCATCACGATCAGCCGTGCCTCGTCAAAAATGCCGCTGCAGGTGAACAGGGTAAGCAATTGGTCCCCGTACTGGACGTCCACTCCGTTGGTCTGGAGGGCACGCCGCTTTACGTTATTCACGTAGTCGTAGAACTCCTCTTCTGATGAAAAATTCAGAGTGTTCCAGCAATCAAACTTTGTTTCGGATTCGTCCTCAGCATCGATGATGAAAAACCCGAAAATCTTGTAGGTATAGGTCTGATAATTGGAGCAAAGTGTGATGAGGGGATGCTTTGAATAATAACCCCAGTCGTTCCTGTAGTTCTTCAAAGAACCGAACATCGACAAATTGTCCATATTATGCCCGTACACAACCAGATTCGTGGAATTGTCACACACACGCTTGCCGTTTTCCACCCGATCAAAGTTGTTGCGGTAGTCCAGGTAGAGTACGCCGGCATCAGAATGCTCTCCGTTGAAGTTTCTGTAAAGGTAATAGTCATTTCCATCATCACTGCGTCTCTGCACGATGGGATAGTTTACCTTTGTGCCGGGAATGCTGATATAGCCTACCGCGTCGGCGTTCTGAGCCAACAGCCTTTCGCCCAGCTCACTCAGTTCCATGGTCTCCGACACCGATCCCTGCTGAATCTTGGTAGGATCTACGGTGTCCAGGGAGATCTGTTCAATCTCCCGCTGGAGCTGATCATACAGCTTCTTGCTCTGGTGCAGCCCCCAATAATAGGAGGAAATCAGTTCCAGACACACGCTGAATGCGATCACCGAGATCAGAAACACGATCTTCCGGGTGACCTCCAGGCCGCTGTCGCCTTTCCACGGGAACAAGCCCCGCAGAACGTCCTTATAGGAAAATTTCTTGCGCTTGGGTTTGGTTTTATTCGGCGCACCCTGCGCCTTGGTTTTTTTGTCGGTCCTCGGCTGATCCGTTTGCGCGGTTTGCGCATCCGGCTTCGCTTCGGGCACAGCCTCCTGTGCAGCCTCCTGCTTTGCCGTTCCGGTCATTTCCGGCTGCGGCTCCAACGCTTCCGCCTCAGACACCGCCTGCTCTGCGGGTTCCTCCGTTTGCGTCTGGGAGGATTCCTGCTGCTGGGCGGATGCAGCGGACTGCTCCGCCGGCTGTACTTGTTCTGTACCGTCCGAAAACGTGCCGCCCGGCTCTGACGCCGAAGCGGGCTCCGCACCGTACTGCTCCCGGGACTGCTCCACAGGCTGCTGTACCGGACGCTGTGCATGCCGACCTTCCGTTTCTCGAAGGATGCTCTCTAACAGTTCTTCATCCTTGTTGCTCATTGATTACCAACCTCCGCCAATATGTGCTCTGCGATTCCGAATGCGCATAGGGCTGTGTGCCGCCGTATGCTGTTCCTGTTGATTGCGTCCCATTCCCACAGCCGCAAGCCGGACACCCACTCCGTGCTTCCAAACGCGAAGCCTACATAAACGGTTCCTACGGGCTGCTCCGGGGTACCGCCTCCGGGTCCTGCAAGGCCGGTCACGGAAATGCAAAGGTCTGCGCCGGATTTTTCTTTCAATCCACGCACCATTGCAAGGGCAACCTGTCTGCTGACCGGGCCGTACTGTGCAAGCATTCCCTCCGGAACGTTTAACAGTGCCTGCTTGATCCTGTTGGAATAGGTACAAACCCCAAGTTCAAAAACCTGCGATGCACCTGGTACAGAAGTAATCAATTCCGAAAGCAACCCACCCGTACAGCTTTCCGCTGTCGAAATGGTCATCGCTTTCAGCATCAATAATTGTACTACATTTGTAACCGTTCTGTCAAGATTTTGCGTGAATATTTCATGAGAATGTCCGATATTTTCGTATTCCTCAGCCCAGTTTTTCATAGAACCACCAATAAATAAGCGTTAATTATGATCTATCCGTAAATAAGCTAGATCAAAAATCTGTACGAATGATCTTCATGGTCGTATTGGTTACAGCCTCTGTAACCAGCTCCGTAAAGTCGAATGCACCCTGTGCCCGTTCCACATCCTCCAGACGGGGACGCACCTTGGGGTGCCGGGGGGTGAATACGGTGCAGCAGTCCTCGTAGGGTTCGATGGAGGTGTCGTAGGTGTCGATCTTCCTGGAAATGGCAATGATCTCCGTCTTGTCCATGCCGATCAACGGGCGGAACACAGGCATCCGGCACACCGCATCCGTTGCGCAAAGCGCCTGCATGGTCTGGCTTGCCACCTGCCCCACGCTTTCCCCGGTAATGAGGGCAAGGCACCCTTCCCGGTCTGCGATCTGCTGTGCCACCTCCATCATAAGCCGCCGCATGATAACGGTGAACAGCTCCTCCGGGCACTGATCCTTAATGGTTTCCTGGATTTTGGTAAAGGGCACACAGAAGAACGCCATGGAGCCGCAGTAGGGCACGATCTTCTCCGCCAGGGTTTCCACCTTCAACAGGGCACGCTCGGAGGTGTAAGGAGGGCTGATAAAATGAATGGCGCTGACGCAGATGCCCCGCTTCGCCATCATATACCCTGCCACCGGACTGTCGATGCCCCCGGACAGCAACAGCAACGCCCGACCGGAGCTGCCCACCGGCAAGCCCCCGGCACCGGGACGACGATCCGCATGCACATAGGCATTGGTGTCCCGGATCTCCACTGTAACAATCACCTCCGGATGGTTCACGTCCACGGTCAGATGGGGGAACTTGTCCAGCAGGATGCCTCCCAGCTCCCGGCAGATCTCCGGGGATTTCATGGGAAACGCCTTGTCCGACCGCTTTGCCTCCACCTTAAAGGTACGGGCACCGGACAGCACCTCCTCCAGGTATTCCGGCGCACGCTCCGCCACGGAGTCAAAGCGCTTTTCGCACACCAGTGCCCGGCACAGGGCGGCGATGCCGAACACCTTCCCCAGCCGTTCCATGGCGTCCTCCAGCACATCCTCCTCCGCCGGGGTGATGTAGATGGTAGACTGGGCCTTGGCGTAGGTAAAACTGCCCAGGGGCTTGAGCCGCCGGCGGATGTTCTTCAGGAGGATATCCTCAAAGCCGTTCTTGTTCAGTCCCTTCAGCGCCATTTCGCCGTATTTTGCAAGTATGATCTCTTTCATGTGTTTATCCTTCCTATCAAGCCTCCGGCTGTTCCGGATCTTCAAAATAAAACAGAGTTTCAAAGGGCTGCTCCAGAGCGATGCACAGCAGCAGCGCCAGTCTTGCACTGGGGCAGAACTGGTGATTTTCAATGGAGCAGATGGTCTGTCGGGATACCCCCACCAGTTGGGCAAGCTCCCCCTGGGACAAATGCCGCTGGGACCGGACATGCCGCAGCCGGTTTTGCAGGATCAGTTCCTCCATGCTTCCCCCCATCCGGTCAGGTACAGCACGCCGCTGACCAACGCCAGCACCAGAGCCGCAAGCCCCCATCCCAAAAAAGAAACCTTGCGCAGGCGCACAAAGCGGTACAGGAAGGAGGAAGCAATGGCGGCGAACACCAGAATGCTGTAGGGATAGAAGCTCTCCGACCGGAGGATGCTCCCCACCGTCAGCAGAAGGCACAGCCCCACACACACGCTGCCGGAAAAATTATAAGCGTCCAGATAAATTTGCTGTTCCCGCTCGTCCAGTCCTTCCCGGCGGGATCGTTCCAGGATCTGTTCCCGTTTCATAGCACACCTCCGCTGTTCTGTGATATAAATAGTATACCACAGCCAGCGGAGGATGTCAAGTAAACTTTACACTTTTCTTTTTTCTGCCTGCTCTCCCGTAAACAGCAGCAGACCGATGCCGATGAGCAGCATGATGGTGACTCCCACGCCGCCCTCCAGACCGAACAGTCCCCCGTGGATCAGCTCCCTGCCCTCCTTGGATACGAACCGGAGGGCGGTCACGTCCAGGGACATGCCGCTGACCTTGATGCCGAACAGGTTCCCCTGGGCAAAGTTCCAGAAGCTATGCAGTGCGCAGATGCCCCACAGGCTGTCGAACCGATACATATAATAAGCGGCGAACATGCCGAACAGGATCAGATTGGGGATCGCCAGCAGGGTCTTGCCGTTGTTCGCCATATGGGCAAGGGCAAAGGCGATGCCGCTGATGAGGGCTGCCGCATGGGGATTGCATTTGCGCACCAGACTGTTGCAGAAGAAGCCCCGGAACATGACCTCCTCGCTCATGCCCTGCACCATCCAGCCCAGCAGCAGCAGGAAGAAAACGCCCCCGTTTCCACGGAGGGAGGAGCCGGCATACTCCAGCGACCCGGTGGATACCCCCACCAGCACAGCACCTCCGATCATGCCCACACCCAGGGCAGCGCCTGTCAGATAATCCCGCAGGGCGTTTTTCCGGGCAAAGCCAAGGGAGCGGAGGGGGCGACGCTCCACATCCGTACAGTACACCACCGTAAGCAGAGTGGCAAGACCGGTGCAGAACAGTTGCATCGCCACCAGCCAGCCCGGCAGGGTAAAACTGGTAGAAAACGCCATCACCGCTGCGCTGTCGCTCAGATCCACATGGGATATCAGTAGCTGCGCCATCATATACGGAAAGGCCAGCACAGTGGGAGGTGCGCTTTCCACCAGCATCGCCACCAGGAATACCCCCAGAAAGAGCAGGCACTGGAGCACCGGGCTTTCCGGCGTCCGGGCGGATATCGTCCCCTGCATGGTTTCCGACTGACGGTAGCCGGAGATCCGCTTGTTCATATTGTTGTCCTCCTGTTTTCTTTTTTGGATATACATTTTGATTATAGCACATTCCGTTTTCCGTGTCAATTTGCATATGGGACAGAATGAGGTGCATATAGTGGAAGGAACACCATTTAAGGCAACACCGCACAAGGAATGTGTGGTAGATGTGCCAACA
>NZ_FR894789.1:0-1778 GCF_000434255.1 Ruminococcus sp. CAG:379
CCTGCTTGATGTTGTTCTTCAGCTCCACGCCCAGAGGCCCGTAGTCCCATGTATTCGCCAGACCGCCGTAAATCTCGCTGCCGGGATACACAAAGCCCCGGCCCTTGCACAGGGCAACG
Source organism: Ruminococcus sp. CAG:379 (assembly GCF_000434255.1). NCBI lineage: Bacteria > Bacillati > Bacillota > Clostridia > Eubacteriales > Oscillospiraceae > Ruminococcus > Ruminococcus sp. CAG:379. Next base: position 120 of record NZ_FR894789.1, read on the forward strand.
ATTTTGTCCATTGTCTTTTCGGTGTTGATCATAAATAGAATTCCTTTCATAAAATGCGCTCCGCCCCATGGGACAGAGCGCACATTTGTTCTGAATCAGTCGATCTTCTCGATCCAGTTGAAGGGATCTGCGATCTCGCCCCACTGGATGCCGGTCATGGTGTCATACAGCTTCTGGGAGATCGGGCCGATCTTGTTGTCGTTGATCTCCATCACCTTATCGTTCCACTTCAGATGGCCAACCGGAGAGATGACCGCAGCGGTACCGGTGCCGAATACCTCCTGGAGCTTGCCTGCATCGTAAGCGTCCGCAATTTCCTGGATGTCGATGCGGCGCTCGGACACCTTCATGCCCCAGCTCTTGCACAGCTCGATGGTGGACTTTCTGGTGATGCCCGGCAGGATGGAGCCCTGGAGCATGGGGGTTACGATCTCGTTGTCGATGACGAAGAAGATGTTCATAGCGCCCACTTCTTCAATGTACTTCTGCTCCACGCCGTCCAGCCACAGCACCTGGGAGTAGTTCTGCTTATGTGCCTCGTCCTGCCCGATCAGGGAAGCCGCATAGTTACCGCCGGTCTTGGCAAAGCCCATACCGCCCCGGACTGCCCGGACGTACTTGCTTTCTACATAAATGTTCACCGGATTCAGCCCGCTTGCATAATATGCGCCGGAGGGAGACAGAATGATGATGAACAGGTACTTGTCCCCGGGATGTACCCCCAGGAACGGGTCAACCGCAATGATGAAGGGACGGATGTACAGGGAAGCGCCCTTGCTGTGGGGTACCCAGTCCTTCTCCACCTTCAGCAGCTCCTCCAGACCCTGGAGTGCATCCTCCTCGTTGATCTGGGGGATGACCAGACGCTGGTTGGACTGGTTCAGACGCTTGAAGTTCTCCCGGGGACGGAACAGCTGAATACCGCCGTCTGCTCTCCGGTATGCCTTCATGCCCTCAAATACCTCCTGACCGTAATGCAGGCACATAGCCGCCGGACTCAGGGACAGATCCGCAAAGGGGGTGATCCGTGCGTTGTGCCAGCCCTTGCCGGTTTCATATTCCATCACGAACATGTAGTCGGTAAAGATCTTACCGAAGCCCAGAGCGGACTCGTCCGTGGGCTTTGCCTTCAGAGAGGCAGCCTTTTCAAATTTGATTTCCATAGCAATACCTTCTTTTTTATTTATTGTGCGCAGCCGAGCCGCACACGGATTGACATTTAATTTGCCCGGATATAGCAGCGGCGGATCTTTTCATCGTATAGATCCAGCGCCAGCTTGACCGATACCAGCGCACCCAGAACTGCGGCGATCACCAGCACTGCCTTCATCAGATTTTTCATCCCTCACATGCCTCCTTATTCTCCCCTCCGGCACCTCCACAGGCGCTGCAAAGACTGCCCGAACGGGTTATGCTTCTATTATAGCACATAATTTCCGGTTTGACCATACCCTGCAAAATTTTTTTCTCCCCATTCGCCGCCCCGTTTGCGAACATTTGTTCTCTATGGGGCATGCTTGCCCTGCGGATTTTGTGACCATCTTTTCCAGGCGTGTCTTTGATGCTCTGCGTGCTGTTTTTACGCAGGAGCGGTTTACTTTTTGTGACCGTTTGCTTTTATGCGTTTTCTTATAGTCTGCGTGCTGTTTCTACGCAGTA
>NZ_FR894790.1:0-7042 GCF_000434255.1 Ruminococcus sp. CAG:379
CATTCTGCTTCTGGTGATGATGATCTGCGGACTGCTGCCCGGGGTGTGCAGCAAGCTGGTCAAAAAGTTTCAGAAGGGGAAGGGGCTGCTGATCGCATCCAGGGTGCTGGCAGTTTTCGCCATTGCAGCATTCTATACGCCCCTGGTGGTGCTGCGGAGCGCCAAGGAGGTTCAGTTGCTGTACCCCCTCAAGCGCTTTCTGTATACATATGGTGTGTATGGAGATAGAAGCGGCATATATGAAGCTCTGCTGCCGGAGCAGCTTCCGGATGCCTGCACAGGGTATCGATTCCGCACCCAAGGCAGCTTGATCGCCCAGGATTATCACGCTTCCTCCTATCTGACCTTTTACACAGACGTTGCCACTTTGGATACTTACGCTGCCTATTACGACAGCATGGACTGCGAACGGATCCAGTATGCTCCGGCAGGGGAAACGGATGAAGAACCGTTTCCCTACCTGTCCTGGTTTTGCAACCAGATGAAGCTGGACCAGAACTTGCCGGAGCATTCGGAACAGATGACGCTGTATTGGTTTGATAGCTACTACCCGAAGGGCGTCCTGCTGGATTATGATACCGGGCTTGTGGCGGTACTGACTTAAGGCACCACCGCACAAGGCATGCCGGGAGGCTTTGTAGAGCATCTGTCACACAGGCTTTGACGTGTGAAACATCAGCCATCCAGTTGGTTCTCTGCATGAGCAACCCATCCTGTAAAAGCGTGGATGGGTTGTTTGACTTTTCGTATATGGGCGTGGTATAATGTGTGAAACGAAATGTGGGGCATCTGCCTTGCAAATCGGAATTTGACGGAGGTAATGAAATGTTTGAAGAATTAGGAATTAGTTTTGGCCCAGCACTAATCGTTTTACTTGCATTATATTTTATAGTTAAATGGGCTGTCAGAAATGGAATAAAAGAAGCCTATAGGGATATTACAGGAGAAGTCACTACCGAAGATATTGAAGGAGAACAAATAAGTGATGAACTAGGTATTGATGAAGAGGAAAAATAGACAAATTCCAGTTTGCAGAGATGATCATACCCATAAAACCAGCATCTGACGAAATAACAGTACCATTTTTCATCTTTTCGCTTATTTTGTGTATACATGCCGAAGTGAGTTGTGCTATAATATAGGCACCACCGCACAATCTTTATAGTCAATGAACAGATTCCAATGGATTTGAACGAGGAGTACGTTATGATTTACAATACGATACAGGGCTTGATCCGGCATGGGATACGCAGCGGACTGATCACAGAGGAGGACGAGCTGGTTGTGCGCAATCAGCTGATGGATCTGCTGCATCTGACGGATTGGGAGGACTGTGAAGGAAGAAGCGGTTCGTTGGATGAACTGCTGGATGAAGTGGTAGATTATGCCTGTGCAAACGGCATCATTGAACAAACCGCCGTACAGCGGGATCTGTTCGATACAAGGGTGATGGGCGTGTTTACCCCCATGCCCCATGAAGTGAACCGGGAATTTTCCCGGCAGTATGCCCAGTCTCCGGAGGCGGCGACCAACTGGTACTATGCCTTCTGCAAAAATCTGAATTATGTGCGTGCCGGCAGGATTGCAAAGGATCTGAAATGGACTTATGCATCCGACTACGGTACACTGGATATCACCATCAACCGGTCAAAGCCGGAAAAGGATCCCCGGGACATAGCCGCAGCTAAAAATCAGAAATCCGCAGCATACCCCAAGTGTCAGCTGTGCCTGGAAAACATGGGCTTTGCGGGGCATCTGACCCATCCGGCACGACAGAATCTCCGGCCGGTTCCGGTGGAGATCCAGCAAGAGAAGTGGTTCCTCCAGTACTCTCCCTATGGGTACTATCACGAGCATTGCATTCTGTTTCACAGCAGGCATGTGCAGATGGTGATCGACCGGTCCGTGTTTGAAAAGCTGTTTGATTTTCTGGAGCAGTTCCCACACTATTTTATTGGTTCCAATGCGGATCTTCCCATTGTAGGGGGATCCATTCTCTCCCACGAGCATTTCCAGGGCGGTAAATACACCTTCCCCATGGAAACGGCATCGGTGGAAAAACCGTTTGTTCTGAAGGATTTTCCGGAGGTGGCGGCAGGACTGGTGAAGTGGCCCATGTCCGTGATCCGGCTGACATCCGCCAACCGGGCGCAGCTTGTGCAGGCCTGTGACCATATCCTGCAAAAGTGGCGAAGCTATACGAATCCGGATGTGGGGATCTATGCCCGGACGGAGGATACGCCCCACAATACCATTACTCCCATTGCCCGCATGAGAAACGGCAGACTGGAATGCGACCTGGTGCTGCGGAACAACCGGACTTCTCCGGAGCGTCCCCTGGGAATTTTCCACCCCAATCCGTCCCTGCATCACATCAAAAAAGAAAATATCGGCTTGATTGAGGTCATGGGGCTTGCGGTGCTGCCTGCACGGCTGGCGGTGGAGCTGGATGTGCTCCGGGAAAAGATGCTTGCCCGTGCGGATCTGATGAAGGATCCCAGAACGGCTCCTCATGCAGAGTGGGCGGTACAGGTGCTGCATGCGCATCCGGAGTTTGCCCCGGAGCATGCGGAACAAATTCTCCGCCTGGAAGTGGGCAAGGTGTTTGAACAGGTGCTGTGTGATGCAGGCGTGTTCAAACGGACCCCCCAGGGTCGGGCAGCCTTTCTGGATTTTGTGGAGGGGCTTTAGACAGAAACCTCTTGCAATGTGACTAGTATCCTGCATCGTTCCCTTAACATTTGACCACAGCAGTACATATGAATTTAACGCTGGCTTTACAGAATTACGGTTGACACTGCCGAATGCCCCCTGCTATGATAAATGCGGAAGGAGTCCGTGTTTTGAAAATCGGAGGATGCATATGGTGTATTTGATGCTCGCTGTTGCAGTGGTCGTGATCGTTCAATGCGTCACCAAGCGGAAGCAACAAGCTGAAAGCCACAAAGACGCTGAAGATATTCCGGCAGTGGGGGAAGCATGCAGCCCGGATGCACAAGAGACACGCAAAAAGGGCGGCATTCTGCCGGTTCTGTATATTTGTCTGATCCTCTGGCTGTGCGGGCTGGCCTTGATCGGCGGCGCATACAAAAGCAAAAAGGAGTCTGAAGCCATCAAAAGCCAGGGCAATCGTGCCACCGCTTACATCACCGGGGTTTCTGAATTTGAGGTATATGACGAGGACGGGGACCTTAGAGATGTCCGGGATATTTACATAGCGTATGAACTTCATGGAGAAGCATACAATTACGTGATCAAGGACGCATACATGTGCGCATCGGAAAACGATATCGGCGAACCGGTGGAGATCTATTACGATGGGGAGAATCCGGCGGTGATCACCGTTCCGGAAAATGTGGAAAGCAAGGTTTCGGTCAAGCTGCCTCTCGGCATCGTGATCTTTTGCATCCCCACAGGGTTGATCCTCTTTTTCGGTATCCGGTATAGGATGGAGAAAAGATCCCGGGTCAACAGGGACGGAGATGCATAAAAATGGGGAGGGAACAGCGTGAAAACAAGAGCGCTTATCATCGACGGAAGAACCAGGAACACGAAGGAAACTATGCGGTACCGGGGCGCAGGCATGGTAAGCGCCAATAATTCATCCCGCCTGCTTCTGGACTATAAGGCGGAGCATCCGGAGGCGTACCGTGAAATCCTGGAGTATATCTTTGGGGAGGAGGGCATCGGGGTCAATCATTTGAAGCTGGAAATGGGATCGGACATCAATTCTTCTTCGGGAACGGAACCCTGCATTATGCGCAGTGCTCATGAACGGGCTGATGTGACAAGGGGAGCAGGCTATCAGCTTGCTGCGGACGCAAAGAAGATCAATCCGGATCTGACGCTGGATATGCTTTGGTGGAACGAGCCAAGGTGGGTGTCCGATGCGGAGGATCTCTATGCCGCAAGGTATCAGTGGTACAAGAACACCCTGGATGCAGCATACGAGACCTATGGGTTGAAATTTGACTATGTGAGCGCCGTGCAGAATGAACGGGGCGCAGATCTGGAATGGGTCAAGTATCTTTCAGCCCATCTGAAAAGCGAACGGGACTGTCCCTATGACTATGCCGGGATCAAAGTGGTAGGGGGAGAGGAGGTCTGCACCTGGGGCTTTGCCGACAGAATGTACGAGGACGAGGAGCTGATGCATGCCGTTGACGTGGTGGGCAGTCATTATACCAGCTGCTCCACTGCCAGGGCACAGCAGCTTGCTCGGGAATACGGCAAGGAGCTATGGTTCAGCGAGGCAAGCTCCCCCATGAGCTATGGGCAGGGTACATACAGATTTGACGGAACTCATTCGGGCTTGTCGGATCTCAACGGGGTTCTGGACATTGCCAACAGAATCATCGGCATGTACCCCAACGGCGGCATGACCCTTTATGAGTATCAGCCTGTGGTGTCGGCATATTATGACGGAGTCTGCTATTGCCAGAAGCAGCTGATCTCCGCTGCGGATCCCTGGAGCGGCTATTACCTGCTGGACAGCGGATTTTATATGTCGCTGCATTTTTCTCAGTTTCTGAAAAAGGGCTGGGCGTTTGTGGATAGCGGCTGCTTCAGCGATGGCAAACCCGGAGGAGACGGTCACGCCATAGTGGACGCAGTGTACAGCTACATGACGGCAACGGATACTGAAAGCGGCGATTACAGCACCGTCATTGCTAACACCACGCCGGAGCCCATTGCATATACCTTCCGGGTATCCGCATTGGACAAAGCGTCTGCGCCGGTAGGCGTATGGGAAACAAGAGGCCCCGACGGCGGCAGTTATGATGCCCATTATTTCAAAAAGATATCGGGCATTACCCCCGAGGAGGAACAGGGGGCGTATACCTATACCGTATTGGTGAAGCCCTATTCCATGGTGACGGTATCCACAGTGACTCCCGGGCGGACAGAATACAAAAACAAGGATGCATCCGAGCAAGCTCTGTTTCCGCTGCCATATGCTGATGATTTTGCATATGAAAACTATCCGCCGGATTATCTGACCTCCAGGGGCGGTGCGCCCAGATACACCACGGATCAGGGCGGTGCTTTTGAGGTGGAGCAGACCGAAAGCGGCAATGCGCTTGTGCAGCAGATCACTGCCCATACCCGGGCGAAGGAATGGGGCTTTACCCCGGATCCGGTGACTTGCTTTGGGGATGACAGGTGGTACAACTACAGTGTGTCGGTGCATGTGAAGCTGGATCCATCGGAGGAGCCGGCAAAGAATTATGCGGGTGTGGGACTGCGGTACACCCTTGCATGCAATGCAGTCAGCGGCTACTCCATCCGGCTTTACCAGGATGGAAGCTGGGCTCTTCTGGCGCAGGATACGGTAAAGGCAAGGGGCAGCATTGGGGACTTTGATCTGGGCGCTGTCCATGCGCTGCACATAAAGGCGGAATACAATGTGATCACAGCATGGATTGACGGTGAACCTGTTGCCGAATATATCAGCCGGTCAGAGGCTCTGATGGGCGCCGGGCGTGGCGCATTGTACAGCGCATACCACCGCAATCGTTTCAGCAGGCTTGTGATCCGGCCGACAGCAGACGCAGAATCATATATCACCCGGTACGATAACACCGATGTCTGCTTTGCATATGAGGGGGCGTGGGAGCATCAGACTGCAACCGGCTTCAAGCATTATAAGCGCACCATATCCCAGGGTAAAGAGGGGGCAGTGTGCATTGTGCGCTTCGTGGGAACAGGCTTTTCACTGTTTGGGGAAACCGGCAAAGCGGTACTTTCCGTTGTAATAGACGGGGGAGAGCCCCGGTCCGCACAGGTATGTGAAACGGGCCCGCGGGAAATATCCTATCGCTGTGATGGTCTGGCAAAAGCAGCCCATATCGTAAGGATCACGGTTGCGGCAGGCACATACAGCGTGGACGGAATGGAAGTCATTGGCGGAGAAGTCCCCGGTTTCTGAGGAGATGGGGAAGCATCGCATATTTACCGGATCAACGGCTGCTTTGACAGAAATCCTTCCGATGCTGCCATAACAAATGAAGCGGATATAAGAAAGCCCCGGAAAACCTTGATTTTCCGGGGCTTTTAAGCATTTTGTAAGAGGAATTATCTCTTTGAGAACTTTACGGATAACCTGTAAAATGTTTCCGATTTTAATAAACGACGTAAAACCGTTATATTTTTACACAGATCAACCCGTCTTATACGGAACTGAAATGTCTTTAAGCCCCACAATAAGCCCCAAAAAGCTCCAAGGATAAAAGATCTCCCCCAACTTCAAGGAGGAATAAAAATGTTTGAATATTACTATGGAAATCAGACCGAAACGTTCAATTTTGTAAGAGTCCCCTGGGTGCTGTTCACTCACCCTGCGTTTGAGAAACTGTCTAACGATGCAAAGATACTTTATGCCCTGCTGCTTGACCGAATGAGTCTGTCCCGTCAGAACGAGTGGTTTGATAACGAAAACAAAGTCTATATCATTTATACCGTTGAAGAAGCATCTGCAACTCTCAACTGCTGCAGCGAAAAGGCTTCAAAGCTTTTCAAGGAACTAGATGATGTAAACGGCATAGGTCTGATAACCCGCAAAAGAAGAGGTTTAGGCAAGCCCTCTATCATTTATGTGAAGAATTTTATCGTGGACGATGATCCCGATGATACTCCCGAAACGGACAGCTCCGACAGTACAGATTCAAGAAACGAAGAAAGCCGTATTCAGGACAGCGGCATATCCGAAATGCAGAACACAGAAAATCCTGTTTCTTGTGCCAAAGAAAACCGTTCTCTTGAAACCGACAAAACCGACGCAATCAAGAATAATATAATCAAGACTGATATCAGTAATACTGAAAATCAATCATATCAATCTGTCGGCGGATATGAGCGAGATGATGCGACAGATATCATCAACGAAAATATCGGCTATGATATGCTCATCGAGAGCAATTCATCTATTGCAGATATGATAACCGAAATAAGAAATATTATGGTTGATGTTGTGTGCGGAGAGCGGCAGGTAGTTATCGGCGGAAAAGCTGTTCCTGAAGAAGCTGCAAAGTGCCCCCTTCCC
>NZ_FR894791.1:0-1888 GCF_000434255.1 Ruminococcus sp. CAG:379
GATACATTGTATGGCGGCACAGGAAATGACATCTTTGTCGGCGGTGAAGGCATCAACTATATGTATGGTGGGGATGGCGACGATACCTTCTATGGCGGAAATGGTTTGAACTATATGTACGGTGGTGACGGAGATGATAACTTCACTGGCGGAGAGCTTGCTGATTACATCGAAGGCGGTGCCGGAAATGATACCATGAACGGTGGAAACGGCAGCAATGAGATGTACGGCGGCGATGGTGATGACTACATTTACGGCGGAAACGATGATGACTATATCGAGGGCGGCAACGGAGATGACCATCTCTACGGCGGCAACGGTGTGAATACTATTTACGGCGGTGCTGGTAATGACATCATCTACAGCGGCGACAACGGAAGCTTCCTCTATGGCGGAGACGGCGATGATCGGATCTATGCCGGCGGCGGTGCAGATGTTCTTGACGGAGGCGCAGGCAACGACTATCTCCAGGGCGACCACGGCGGTGATACCTATATCTTTGGTATTGGCTATGACATCGATACAATCAACGCTTCTGCCGACCTGAACACGATCCGTATCCATGGCTACACAGTGGCTGATATGCATAATACCAGAATGGCGAACAACGACCTTGTGATTGACTTTGGCGAGGATACTGGTGACAGACTGATTATTCAGGGCTTCTTTGAGTTTAGAGCAAATTGTGACTTTAATTTCGTGTTCGATGATGAGACAGTACTTGGTCAGCATGATATTCAGGCTGTTTCTGCTCCTATTGCTGGCACCGATGGTGATGATTGGCTTGCAATTCAGGGCAATGACGGCGGTGTGATCCACGCAGGCGCAGGAAATGATGGACTCAGCGGCGGCAGCGGAAATGATGAACTGTACGGTGAAGCCGGAAACGACACACTCTACGGCAATGACGGTAATGATATCCTCGATGGCGGTACTGGCAATGACTCCCTCAACGGCGGTAACGGTGAGGACACTTATATATTCGCCAAGGGCTATGCACAGGATACCATCAATGAGTGGGGCAGCGATCATAGCATCATAATGCTGACCGACATCAACTCCAATGAGATCACTGTATCCGACCAGTGGGGCTCAAATCTGCTTATCTCTGTGAATGGTACAGATGATGTGCTGACCATCAGCAACTTCAAGTGGGGACAGTCAACCTTTACCTTCAAGTTCGCTGACGGCGCAGAGGGATATGTGGATAAGGACACATGGCAGCTTGTACTGACAAAGCAGCCTGACGAGATCGAGGATACCGAGCAGGTAAATGCAGAGCTTTTGGAATCCGTGTATGCAGACGATACATGCTTGTCCGATCTTCTTACGGATGGCAGCACCGTGATTACCGATATGACCGAGAGTACAGCGCTTACTGACGAGAACGATGATATCTCGGATGTGACGGATGTCCAGGTAATGCTGCTTGCGGAGAATATGTCCGCATTCGGCAACAATGATCAGATTTCTGACAGCGTGAACATCACTGACATTACAGCAGATACCTCTCTGACAGATTCACTGCTTGTAGGCGCATTACAGTAAAAGAGACAGATAGCGAGAGCGCAGCAGCTTTCATGCTACTGCGCTTTTTGCGCTTACGGAGGTTAGAATATGGCAAAAAAACAAGACAGTGGGTTGTCCTGTTTTATGATAGTAATGAAGTTTCATGGAATACCCATTACAAAAGAACAAGCTGAAAATCTGTCTGTCCTTGATCCGGAGCAGAAAACCGGAGAAATAGAGATCATGCAGTCTGCAAAAGCCTTGAAGATGAAAGCAAAGCTGTGCAATCTGAACATAAAGAAGCTGAAGGATGTCAATGCTCCTATCATCATTGCACACAGGCTTTCTACGCTAAAAGATGCTCAGAAAATTATGGTTA
>NZ_FR894792.1:0-16281 GCF_000434255.1 Ruminococcus sp. CAG:379
CCGCCGATACGGCAGCAGTCAGTCAGATTATGAGGATTTTGAGATTAGCTTCCAGCTGATGGAAGACAGGTCGGGAGACTTTTAAGAGGAGGCTGCAGTGGCGTCATTTACCGAAAAGGCAATTATGGATTCCTTCATCAAGCTGTTGAACGCAAAGCCCCTTGACAAGATCACGGTCAAGGACATTGTGGAGGACTGCGGCATCAACCGCAACACATTCTACTACCATTTTGACGATATCCCTACCCTGGTGACCAGGATTCTGGAGGATGAGACCAGCCGGGCGCTGTCCCTGCACGGGGATGTGCATTCCTGGGAGGAGGGGTTTATTGCCGCTGCCCAGTTTGCCCTGTCCAATAAGCGGCTGATCTACCACATTTACAACTCCGTGAGCCGGGAGATCTTCGAGCAGTATCTGAATGACATTACCTGGGACATTATGTACCGGTTTGTGGATACCATTGCCCGGGACATTGCCTGCGATGCGTCGGACAAAAAGCTGATTGCAAGCTTTTATAAGGCGGCATTGGTGGGCATGATCCTGGACTGGCTGGCAAACGGTATGAAATACGACCCGGAGGAGATCATTGACAGACTGGGAGTCATGCTGGAGGGGAACATCCGGGCGTCCCTGAAAAAAGTGGAGAAGCAGCAGCGGCATACATAAGCATGTGTGTTTTGCATAAAAATACGGCGTGCGTGCATGAAATTCTGTGCATGCAGCTACTGCAAAATGCCGAAAAACCGGCGTTTGTTAGACAAATCGGGCGATGTGTCCAAAAATCAGATAATTTCCGGGCGGTGCATAAATTTTATGCACCGCTTTTTTATTATCCGTTTTCATTTTCCGCCGCCGGGGGTACAATAAGGACAGTGAAGGGAAGTGATCCTATGAAAGGAACAGGTTGGATCCGGGCAGCAAAGTCCGGTTACATTGCAACCTCCATGCTCTGGTGCGCAGCGGGACTGCTTTTGATTTTCCTGCCAGGCACCTCTGTAAAGCTCCTGTGCATGGCGGCAGGCGGTCTGCTGACTGTGTGCGGCATCATCAAGATCATCGGGTATTTTTCCAAGGATCTGTACCGGCTGGCGTTTCAGTTCGATCTGGCGCTGGGGCTGCTGTGCCTGCTGCTGGGGCTGATCCTGCTGTGCAATCCGGTGGGCTTTACCACCTTCGTGCATTTCCTGATCGGCATCGTGGTGCTCACCGACAGCATGTTCAAGCTGCAAACCGCTTTGGATGCCAAACGCTTCGGCATTTCCAACTGGTGGGTCATCGGGCTGACATCCCTGCTGACCGGCACCTGTGGGGTGCTGCTGGTGCTGAACCCCTTTGGCGGGGCAAAGCTCATTATGCGGCTGATCGGCATTACCGCACTGCTGGAGGGTGTTCTGAATCTTCTGGTTGCAGTGTATGCAGTGAAGATCCAGAAGCAGGGCAAGGTTGACGTGATCGAGACCCATGCCGAAATAAAGGGGGAAGATGATTTATGAAACTGGGACAAGCGGTTGTCAAGCACCGGGTGCTGATTCTGATTATTACGCTGGTGCTCCTGGTGCCTTCGGTGCTGGGTATGATGGCGACCCGGATCAATTACGATATGCTGAATTATCTGCCGGATGATATGGACACCACCACCGGTCAGGATATTCTGATGGATGAGTTCGGAAAGGGCGCATTCTCCTTCCTGATCGTGGAGGATATGCCAGCCAAGGACATTGTGAAGCTGGAGGAACAGCTCCGGACGGTAGAGCATGTGGATACGGTGCTCTGGTACGACAGTCTGCTGGACATTTCCGTTCCCATGGAAATGCTGCCCCAGAAGGTGTATGACGCATTCAACGCCGGGGACTGCACCATGATTGCCGTGTTCTTCGACACCTCCACCTCCGCCGACGAAACCATGCAGGCAATTGCCTCCATCCGGGACATTGCCGGCAAGCAGTGCTTCGTTTCCGGCATGAGCGCCATGGTTACAGATCTGAAGGAGCTTTGCGAAAACGAGGAGCCCATTTATGTAGGGCTTGCGGTGGTCATGGCGTGCATCGTCATGATGCTGTTCATGGACAGCTGGATCATTCCGTTTCTGTTCCTGTCCAGCATCGGTGCAGCGATTCTGATCAACATGGGCACCAACTACTTCTTAGGAGAGATCTCCTATCTGACCAAGGCGCTGTCGGCGGTATTGCAGCTGGCAGTCACCATGGACTACTCCATCTTCCTGTGGCACAGCTACTGTGAGCAGCGAAAGCTCCAGGGGGATCAGTACAGCGCAATGGCAGCTGCCATCCACGAAACCTTTACCTCCGTCATCGGCAGTTCCATCACCACCATTGCCGGGTTCATCGCTCTGTGCTTCATGACCTTTACTCTGGGCATGGATCTTGGCATCGTCATGGCGAAGGGCGTGATCCTGGGCGTGATCGGATGCGTCACCACTCTGCCGGCTTTGATCCTGGTGCTGGATAAGCCCATTGAAAAGACCCGGCACCGTGCCCTGCTGCCCAGTATGAACAAGGCGGCAAAGGGTCTGACCAGGATCTTCCCCGTATTCCTTGCAGTGTTCGCCATTGCCATTGTGCCGGCGTACTATGCATACTCCAAGACCAATGACGCTGTATACTACGACCTGGGCGCTACACTGCCGGAGGATATGGATTACGTCATTGCCAACACCAAGCTGAAGGATACCTTCAATGTTGGCTCCACCCACATGCTGCTGGTGGATGCCTCCCTGGAGCCAAAGCAGGTCAAGCAGATGACCAAGGAGCTTGAACAGGTGGACGGCGTCAAGTATGTGCTTGGCATGGAATCCGTGGTAGGCTCTCTGGTGCCCCAGGATATGATCCCGGATTCCATCCGGAGCATTCTGGAAAGCGACAACTGGGAGCTGATGCTCATCAACTCGGAATACACCACTGCAAGCGATGCGGTGAACAATCAGATCGACCAGCTGAACAGCATCATCAAGCAGTACGACCAGAAGGGTATGCTCATCGGCGAGGCACCCTGCACCAAGGATATGATCGACATCACCGACCGGGACTTCAAGGTGGTCAACACCATTTCCATTCTGGCGATCTTCCTGATCATTCTCTTTGTGGAAAAGAGCATTTCCCTGCCGGTGATCCTGGTGGCAGTCATCGAGCTGTCCATCTTCATCAACCTGGGCATCCCCTATCTGACCAATACATCCCTGCCGTTTATCGCCCCCATCTGCATCAGTACCATTCAGCTGGGCGCAACGGTGGACTATGCGATCCTTATGACCACCCGGTACAAGAAGAACCGGTTTGCAGGCATGGACAAACGGGAAGCGGTTTCCGATGCACTGAGTATGTCCATTCCTTCCATCATCGTCAGCGCCCTGGGGCTGTTTGCTTCCACCTTCGGCGTTGCGGTTTACTCCGACGTGGATATCATCAGCGCCCTGTGTACGCTGATGGCAAGAGGCGCAATCATCAGTATGCTCTGCGTCATCCTGATCCTGCCGGCTATGTTCATGCTGTTCGATAAGATCATCAGCAAAACCACCATCGGCTTTCTGCCGAAGAAGAATCATTAAGCTCCGGAGGTATGCGTTATGAAATCCAATAAAAAGATTACAGCCAAAACCGTTTCCCTGACCCTGTGCGCCGCCATGGCGTGCAGTTGCATCGGCATGCTGGCGTATGCCGCCGGGGAAAAGAGCGGAGAATCCCAGCTGACCGCCGCTGTCACCCAGACAGTGGATACACAAAAGACATCCGACACCAGCAAGACTGCCTCCAAGGACGAGACCGTGTATGTGATCGCCGGGGCGGACGGCAGTGCCAAGAAGATCATCGTCAGCGACTGGATCAAGAATACAGCCGGCAGCAGCTCCCTGGACGACAGCACAGAGCTGAAGGATGTGACCAACGTCAAGGGGGAGCAGGGCTACACCATGAACGGGGACAATGCCCGGATCTGGGATGCAGCCGGCGGGGATATCTACTACCAGGGCAGCATTGAAAAGGATCTGCCGGTATCCCTCAAGGTCAGCTATCAGCTGGACGGCAACCCCATTTCCGCAGAGGATCTTGCAGGAAAGAGCGGCAAGGTCACCATCCGGTTCGACTACAAGAATAACCAGTATAAAACCGTGAAGATCGACGGCAAGGACGAGAAGATCTATGTGCCCTTTGTGATGCTGACCGGTATGATCGTAGACAACGACAACTTCCGGAACGTGGAGGTATCCAACGGCAAGCTCATCAATGACGGGGATCACACCGTGATTGCAGGCATCGCTCTGCCGGGCATGCAGGACAGCCTGCAGCTGGACAAGGACACGCTGACCATTCCGGATTATGTGGAGATCACCGCAGATGTAACGGATTTCTCCCTGGCAACTACCATGACCGTTGCAAGCAATGAAGTATTCAACAACATTGACACCTCCGGTCTGGATCAGTACGACGATCTGACGGATGCGATGGACGATCTGACCAGCGCCATGAAGCAGTTGCTGGATGGTTCCTCCCAGCTGTATGACGGCCTGTCCACCCTGTTGAGCAAGTCCGACACCCTTATTACGGGCATTGATCGGCTGGCAACCGGTTCCAAGGAGCTTGCCTCCGGCGCATCCCAGCTGGAAAGCGGCGCAAAGGATCTGAACAGCGGCGCATCTCAGCTGGCGGACGGACTGGATACCCTCAGCGGCAACAGCGCAGCCCTGAACGGCGGCGCAAAGCAGGTGTTTGACACCCTGCTGTCCACAGCGGATACCCAGATTGCAGCCGCAGGCTTACAGGCAGATAAGCTCACTGTCAGCAACTATCAGACCGTGCTGAACAAGGTCATCGCTTCCCTGGACAGCGATGCAGTACAGAAGCTGGCATACAACACCGCCCTCAAGCAGGTGACCGCAGCGGTCAACGCCAAGGAGCCGGAGATCCGCACCGGAGTCACCGCAGCGGTACAGAGCAAGGTGCTGGAGGGTGTACTGGCAGCAGCCGGTCAGAGCATGACCGCAGAGCAGTATCAGCAGGCGGTAGAGGCTGGAGTGATACCGGAAGCCATGCAGCAGCAGGTCGCTGCGGCTGTCAATGCCCAGATGCAGACGGAGGCTGTCCAGAGCCAGATCAAACAGAATGTTGAAGCACAGAAGCAGAAGCTCATTGACCAGAATATGAAGTCCGATGAGGTTACCGGCAAGATTCAGCAGGCAGTGGCAAGCGCAAAGCAGGGCAAGGCACAGCTGCAAAACCTGTTGGAGCAGCTGAACAGCTACAACACCTTCTACCAGGGCGTGCTCCAGTACACCGGCGGTGTGGATACCGCAGCCCAGGGCGCTGCAGAGCTGGAATCCGGCAGCAGTAAGCTGAGCGCTGGTGCAACCACCCTCAGCAAGGGCGCAGACGCGCTCAAGTCCGGCATCGGGGAATTGCAGACCGGTGCGGATGCGCTGGTGGATGGGGTATCCCAGCTGAAGGATGGTTCCATGCAGCTGTCCGACGGTCTGAAGGAATTTGACGAAAGCGGCGTGCAGAAGCTGGTGGATGCAGTGGACGGAGATCTGAACGGGATCATCACCCGGTTCAAGGCAATGCTCGATGTGTCCGCAGATTACCGCTCCTTCGGCGGCATCAGCGAGGACATGGAGGGCTCCGTTAAGTTCATCTATAAGACCGATGAAATTTCCAAAGATTGATTCCTCCTTTGCGGGCGCCCCGCTGCCGGATCTGGCGGTGGGGCGCCTTTTGCTGCATATTCTCTCCCGTGAACGCATATATATGCTACAGAACCGGAGATCCGGAGGATGAGAGAAAGGGAGCGATGCTATGAAGGAAGCCGCCGTTACGGGAACCAATCACAACGCCATACTGGAAAACCGCAAAAACCTGCTGCTGACCGGGGTCACGGATGTGGAAAGCTTTGACGAGCGTACCGTCAGCCTGTATACCCAGATGGGGGAGCTGACCGTCCAGGGCAGACAGCTGCATGTAAACGGCATGAACCTGGAAACCGGGGAGGTCACCATTGAGGGGGATGTGTGGGCGCTTTGCTACGGAGAACGGGACAAGCGGGGGCCGCTGAGCCTGCTGGGAAAGCTGTTCCGGTGAGCCTATGGGGCTGGAGAGCTTTTTCACCGCCAGTGAACAGGGGCGGCTGTTCTGGTATTCCTGTCTGTTCGGCATCCCCATCGGCATAGGCTTTGACCTGTTCCGGATTCTCCGGGCGATGCTGCCCCATAACCGGGTGCTGGTGGCGCTGGAGGATCTGCTGTTCTGCATGCTCTACGCTTTGTTCGTGTCCGCCTTTTCCTTCGGCTTTGCCCGGGGGCATCTGCGGTGGTATTTCCCGGTGGGGAATCTGCTGGGCTTTACGGTGTATTACCTGACTGCCGGCAGGGTGGTCATGGGGGTGATTCACCGGATTTTGGGGATCCTGCGCCGGATCCTCCGGGTGCTTCTGCTGCCCTTTGCCAAGGGGTATGCACTGATCCGTGAAAAAACCATCCCGGTTTTTGTGGGAACTCTCCAAAAATCGAAAAAGGCAGAAAAAAAGTGAAAAAACACTTGATTGCAGGGAATGGAATGTTGTATAATGAATAAGATAGAAAACCGTGCGCCGAATCCGGAAGATACGGGACGAACAAAGAAAGAACATAAGGAAAGTGAGAAGCCGTGAAAAAGCATAAACTGAATCATGAGAAAACACCCAAGGGGATCTTATCCTCCCTGGTGCTGCGGCTGGGCGTGTTTGCAGTCATAATCGTCTGCATTGCAATGATCATCTCCAACCAGTCCACCCTGGCAGAAAAGCAGCAGGAGCTTGCCGAGATCCAGGCGAAAAAGGCAATGCTGCAGGCAGAGAATGTCCGGCTGTCCAGAGAACTGGAAAGCGATGAGTACAGTTACATGGAGAACTATGCGCTCAATTACCTGAATTATGCCTACCCCAATGAGCGCAGATTCTATGATACATCCAGAAATTAGGAGGAACGCAAAGTCAATGCAGGTAGAAATCGGTCAAGTGTATGAAGGCGTAGTCAAGGGCATCACCCCCTACGGCGCATTTGTGGATCTGGCGGACGGGGTGACCGGAATGGTGCATATTTCCGAAGTTGCCAACGTGTACGTCAGCAATATCAGAGACCATCTGACAGAGAACCAGACCGTGAAGGTCAAGGTGCTGAGCATCAACGAAGCCGGAAAGATCAGTCTTTCCATCAAGAAGGCATGTCCGCCTCCCCAGCGGGAACAGCGGAAGCTCCGGGATGGTGCGTCCCGTCCTCAGAACGGCGGCCGCCCCAGACAGGACAGGGGTCGTCCCAATGTGTGGGAGCCCAAGAAGCAGCCCCCTATTACGGAGTTGTCCTTTGAGGATATGATGGCACGGTTCAAGCAGAGCAGTGAGGAAAAGATCTGTGATCTCAAGCGTGGATCCGACCGGAAGAACGGCTCCCGCAGCAGAGGAAAATAAGCAGAAAGGGAAAGCATACGCCGCTTTCCCTTTTCTTTTTCGCTTATTTTGACAATCCGGATTTCCCGTTTTTTGTGGAAATGCTGAATTTCCCACTTGAATCGACGGATTCCGGCAGTTCCCCTTGCATCCGGGCAAAATTCGTGTTATAATGCTATACAGGTATATTCTGCGTAATGATATCATCTGATTTGATCAAAAGGAGTGATCCTATGGCAATCCTTGACGTAATCAAGTTTGGAGGACTTGCGTCCCGTGACTGGCTGGTGTATAAGCATCCCAAGGACAGCATTACCCTGGGCTCTCAACTGATCGTGGGAGAGGGTCAGGTGGCGATTTTCGTAAAGGGCGGCGCCGTTTGCGATGTATTTACCCCGGGCACCTATACCCTCAGCACCAACAACCTGCCGCTGCTGCAAGGTATCATCAACCTTCCATTTGGCGGCAAAACTCCCTTCTCTGCGGAGATCTACTACATAAATACCGTGACCAAGCTGGATCTTGCATGGGGCACCTCTGACCCCATCCAGTTGATTGACCCGAAATACCATGTCCGGCTCCGGATCCGTGCCTTCGGGCAGGTGGGAATGAAGATCGCCGATTATGCCGGCTTCCTGCGGGAGCTGATTGGTTCCCTCAACGCCTCCGATGTGGTGCGGTACACCAAGGTACTGGATTTCTACAAGGGCATCCTGGTCACCAAGGTCAAGTCCATCATTGCGGACATCATCATCCACGACCAGATCTCCGCTCTGGAGATCGCTGCCCAGCTGGATGACATTTCTCAGCGTACTCAGCAGATTCTGACGCCGGAGTTTGGCAAGTTCGGCATGCAGCTGATCAACTTCTTCGTGAAGTCCATCAACTTCCCGGAGGAGGATTTCGAGACCATCAACAAGATCCTGGAGGATAAGGCGGCGTTCGACATTATGGGTGATTCCCGCTACGCCACCAAGCGCTCCTTTGACGTATACGAAGGGGCTGCCACCAACCAGAACGGGGTTGCCGGTGCGTTTGCAGCCGGGGGCATTGGACTTGGTGCCGGTGCAGCCATTGCCGGAAACGTGCAGCCTGCGGCTTCCGTGATGCAGGCACCTGCCCCGGAGGCAGCCTACTGTCCTGCATGCCACGCAGCCAACAAGCAGGGTGCGAAATTCTGCAACAGCTGCGGCGCATCCATGACACCGCCGGAGCCAAAGCCCACAGAAAAGACCTGCCCCGGATGCGGCGCAGTCGTGCCGGATGGCTCCAAGTTCTGTACCGAATGCGGCATGTCCCTGCAGCCGCCGGTCTGTGCCTGCGGCGCAACCCTGGAGCCCGGCTCCAAGTTCTGCAACCAGTGCGGCAGAAAGGTGGGTGAGTGAACATGAAAAAAGCAAGTCCTCTGGTACTGATCGCTTCTCTGTTCCTTTCCGTATTCTTTGTGGGCATCATGCTCTTTGTGCTGCTGGAGGTTCTGAAGGTGGGGGATTACCACGCCTTCCCCCAGATCATCACCTTTGCAGGCATCAATCTCGCCATCTTTGCGTTGGTGATCGGCGGCGGCAAATTCCTGGCAAACGCCATGGGTACCGCCCCCTATGCTTCCGTCTGTGCGGTCACTGTGATCTACACCCTGATCCAGTTCACTCATCTGGGCTTCTGCTTCAAGACGGATGCCACCGCAGGGTACACCCTGTTTCACTTGTTGCTGCTGTTTGTGTATTGTGCAATTGTAATTCCGATCGGAGTTATGGGCATAAACAATAAAAAAGACTAACTTATAGGAGGAAAATTATTATGGCAGAAAATCTTTGTCCCCAGTGCGGCGCTCCGCTGGCACCTGGCGCAACAGAATGTAAATATTGCGGCGAGGCAGTAGCCCCTGCGCAGGTGCAGCCCCAGCCCCAGCCCCAGTATCAGCAGCAGGGCGCATACGGTCAGCCCGGTCAGCCTGGTCAGCCGGTACAGGTCTTTGTACAGACCGGCGACAATAACGGCATCGATCCCAGCTGGCCGGTAAAGAGCAAGATCACCGCCGGCATCCTGGCGATCCTGCTGGGCGGCCTTGGCATTCACAAGTTCTATCTGGGCAAAACCGGTATGGGTATTCTGTATCTGCTGTTTTGCTGGACTTACATCCCCACTATCGTTGGTCTGGTAGAGGGTATCATGTATCTGTGCTCCAATGACCACAACTTCCAGGTAAAGAATCACGTAAGATTGCAGTAATGCAAAACCCCCGCTCCGGTATGGAACGGGGGTTTTTTGACCCATCCGCATAGCGGGTGGGTCTTTTTTTATACTCCAACCGGGGCGGATGCATGCAGCGGCTTTGGGACTTGCAGTTTTCTTTAGTCAGTCAAATTTTGAGGGCGGAATCGGACTGATTTTCTCGAAAAGTGTACATTTTGCGCAGATTCGTGTACATTTTGCAGAATGGATTGACTTCATTCTGCTTTTTTTATAGGATGGTGAAAAGGGAAGTCTGCGCATTCCCAAAACAAGGAGGAAGATTGATATGTTCTGTAAACGATGTGGAAATGAGAATCCAGAGGATGCGGTTTACTGCATCAAATGCGGCTACAACATGTTGGATAAAAGTAAGCAGAAGCCGCCGGTGCCAAATCCATCAACCGAGTCTGTGTCCGCCCATGTATCTGTGCCCAGGCACGAACACACACACAAACCGGCATCGGTTCCTGCTCCATCGCTGGCACGGCACGTGTATCCGCCCAAGCTGATCGCTGCTTTTATCTTGATTGGCGCTGCATTGTTGAGCTTTTTTCTTCCATGGGCAACATGTGAGATCAAGAACAAAAAGGACAAGCAGGAGTTCTCCTTCGATGGAATTGTTTGTGTATTTGCGGCATCGAATTTTTCAAATTTAAAGAGTTCCGGAATGGTTGATTCAGAAGAGTTTTCCCAGTTAGAAGATACGTTTAAGGATGAAATTGAGGACGGAGACAATATGGTTTCTAGCCTGAAAGCATTGTTTGTAACTGCTCCCATTTCGGCTGCTTTTCTGCTTGCAGCATTGCTGCTAGGCGCTTTTACCCAGAAACATGTGGGAATAACTACGGCCATAGCGTCTATATGCCTTTGCATTTCGTTCATGGCAATTGCGTATCTAAACAGTGGTTCACCATATAAGCCCTCCAGTTCCTACTATGCTGATCAAGGCGGTGCACTTCGTTTTTCTATGGAAAGCGGTGTGGCGGTTGCTTTACTGTGTTCTGCGGTGGCGAGCGTTCTCAGCCTGATGAGCGATAGCGAGCAAAAAAAGAATCAGAGTGCGTAATGCACACTTTTACACAGAAAGGATGAATGTTATGAAAAAGAAGACGATGGCTTGGGGCTGCGCTTTACTGATGGGGCTGACGCTGACGGCCTGCGGTGCGGATGCATCCAAATTTACCGGCTACATAGAGGATCTGGATATGCAGGGTGCCTACAGCTACTATGAGGATCATATTGATTCCTCCAAAAAGAAAGCAGAACTGGATCAGGAGATCAGTGAATCCATGGACGGACTGTATGACAAACTGGTGGATCAGTACATTGCAGGGAATCTGGATTCGAAAAAGCTTTCTTTGTTCAAGCAGCTTGCATCGGATGCCGAATTTTCTGAAACATCCGGATACAGCGATTTTTTGCAGGTTCTTGCCTACATCGATCAATCCAAGCAGAATTATGACACTGCCATGCAGTATTACGACCAAAAGGATTACGATGCAGCCATCGCCTACTTTGGCGGAGTCATGCAAAGGGACACGGTTCGATATGAGGAGGCGCAGAAAACAATAGAAGCATGCCGTGCGGAACAAAGTAAGCAGCTGGTTCAGGACATTCAGTCCCAGATTCAGACGAAAGCATTTGAAGAGGCACATTATAAGATCGAGCAGCTGAAAAATACGGACAAGGAAGAAGCAGACAAGCTGGTTACAGAGTACGATGCTGCACTTAAGGCTGATGCAGACGCCAGGTTAACGTCCTACTTTGATGCCTTTGATTATGAAGGCGCAGTAGGTTACCTGGCGCAGGTAACTCCGCTTTGTTACTCCTCCGATCTGAGTGACCGGCAAACGCAGCTTGCAGATGAATTTGTTGTTTATGTTTTGAAAATTGCAGACAAGGATGCTGACGCAGAGAATTATGAGGGAGCATCCGCTGTGGTGAAGCAGGCAATGAATGCGCTGGGGCAGGACAATGAAAAGCTGTCCGGCGCCTATGATGCATACCGTTCTCACCTGCCGGTGTACCTGGTGGATCTGGATTATATGTCTTGTAAAAACCAAGTGGCAACGCACGACACGCTGGAAGACAATACGGGGAATATGTATCATAATGCACTGTTTATGTGTTACTTCTACGGGAATGGCAAACAGTATGGGGAAGGATCCGCAGATTATTTTATCAACGGAAAATATGCGACATTTTCCGGAACGGTTGCTGTGCCGCGGGGAAATGCAAATGATTCACGGTCAGCTTATTTTGAAGTGTATGGTGACGGAAAGCTACTGTATACCTCGCCGACAATGAAGAATGACTCTTTCCCGGAAACCTTTGATATTGATATTTCCGGTGTGAAGGTTTTGAAAATCTATTATCCCGATTCAAATGGAAATGCGGAATTGGCAACCATTTATGACGGAAAATTGAATCCGAAAGAGGCAGACAAATCGTCGGATTCTTCTGAAGACAACGAGGAATAAGCCTACTGCCCCCTGCTGCCATATGTGCAAATGGGGGCATACTGCTTGCTTCCGTGTGAAAGGAGAGTTTGCACAAAACGAAAAAGTGAAGGAGGACGATGATATGTTTTGTGTGCGTTGTGGAAATGAAAATCCGGATGATGCGGTCTTTTGCCGCAAATGCGGCTATACCATGCAGTCGGTTGGTCAGCAGATTACACCCCCTGTGCCAGAACCTGAGCCTGCTGCCCATCGCTACGCTTCAGCCGATCAGGCAACGCTATATGGGTATCCGATCAAGGGAATAATTGCTTTGATGCTGCTTGTGGCGGCGTTCCTGGGTCTTATGCAGCCGGGACTTTCTGCACAGCTCCACTATGTGAAGCTGGAGTTTGATGCAAGAGAATATAATTTACCCCATGTGATCCAGATGTTTGTTTCGGAGGAGGAGATTCTACCAACCGCATGGAGTATTGAGAATGAGAATGAGGATGAAGATGAGAAACAAATACTCCACTTTAAAGATGAGAAAGCCATTCACACCTGCTTTGTCTTCTTTTGCATTTCGGAGATTCTTTCCGCAATATTGCTGATTGTGGGGCTCATTGTGGGGCTTGTATCTCATCGATATTCCGGAGCAGCTGTGGCAGCGTGCGCATGTGTTGTGATCATGTTTCTATTGGCAGCGTATCTGACAGGGAAATCCCCGATTATGACAACTGGTTCTTCTGGGCTTGTGTATTTGCAGTTTACAAGGGGGAAGGGAATCGCAATCTCTTTGATTTGTTCTGTGGCCGCAACTGTTGTGGGTCTCATCGGCAATCACGAGCATAAAACATCGGAGACATAGCGCATTGCTGAATGCATTTGCTTTAAAAAGGAGGATTTTATGATAAAGCAAACTGTAAGACGCATGATTTCGTGGTTGACTGCGCTGGTGCTTTTGGCGTCTTACGTAGCCATGTTCCCAATTCCTGTAGTAATAGCGGAGGAAAAACAGAAGGACAACGAAAAACTTTATGCTTCTGTACTGAACAACTACGTGGAAAATGTTATTCCAGGAAATATTGACCTTTTTGATGAAAATTCACAGACATGGAAGTATTCTGATGAGTGGAATTTTGCTTCTAATGATCCTTCTAAGTATGGATATAAGTTTTATGATTTAGATGGAGATGGAATAGACGAACTTTTTATTATTGGATTAAAAGGTTCATATATGGATAAAGTTCATGTTCGGGAAATATATACGATGTATAATGGTTCAGTAAAGCCAATTGCTATTGGTGGTGCACGTTGGAATTACTACGTACTTGAAGGGAAAAATACATTATGTGAAGAAGGTGCACATAGTGCGTCAGAAATGGGATATACCTTCTATCATTTGAAAGATGGTGAACTCATTGCTTTTGAAGAATATATAAATAACGCTGGAACTTGGTATTATGCTGATGGTGAAAATTGTGAAGAAAGTTATTATAATTCTATGCAAGTTATTTCTAAAGATGAAGTATATTCAGCACATTCTAATACCATGGGTGGTGAAGTAAACCCCATCTTTGATCAGGATACACACAATTTTGCGGAGTATTATACGCCCCGATGCGGAAACGACGCCTACTGGGAGATGGACGAATCTACCGGTATCCTAACTGTCAGCGGAACTGGCCCCATGTATGATTATAATAGAGCATGCCCGATTTTTGCATATACTGCTGGATCAGATCCGCCTTATAGCACACAACACTTTACTTCTATTATGATTCAAAGGGGGATCACTTCAGTGGGAAATAACGCTTTTTTCGGTAGCTACGGACAGGTGAAGGCAATCTATCTGCCAAACGGACTGGAATCTATCGGATCACAGGCGTTCTTCTTTCATGCTGACGATGTTCCTGCTTCTGTAATCGTTCCCAAAACGGTTACCTACATCGGAGAAAAAGCGCTGGGGTATCATGGGTACAACACTTCTGATGAGAACAATGACTCAATTTACGTTGAAGAAACCTTTCCAGGCTTTACGCTTTATGGTTATTCGGGAACCGTGGCTGAAACCTACGCAAAAGAAAATGGGTTGAAGTTTGTTGCGCTGGACGAGGAGGAGCAGGAGCAAATTGACTTAGATTTTGTTACACATCATGTGGGAATCGCAAAGCTGGGGAACAGTCGGAGCATCTGGAGTCTTTCGGATGACGTGGATACTTTGACTGAGCTTATGAAGTTTGAGTATTTTGGTGGAAATGCTGGATTGAGTTTTGTAACCAAAGCCTATGGAAATCTGGGCAATCCGAAGGAGATCATTGAAGCGGGACGCCTGTCAAGAAATATAGACAGCACTGTTAGCGATACAATGTATTATCAAGCACTGTTTTATGTTTTATACCAGTATGATGACTATGACCTGTTGGAAAAAGCCAAGGAAAGCTATACGAATGTTCTGCATGAACTGTCACAGATCATTGAGGTCGCAGATAAGACTAGCGATTATACATCAAGGACAGCGGCTATTTCCAAAACGATCGGAAAAATCGCACAAGCAGATACATTTGCAAAGCTCGGAACGGTTATAGAAAACTTTCAGGATCAATTGGATATCACCCAGCTTCCCATTCAGGACTGGAAGGGAAATAGTTTATCCGTAGGTGCGGGAGATGTATTGTCCCTCATTTCTTCTGCGATGGAAATCAATGAGAAGAATCAGAAGAATCGGGTGGAGGTCTTGCATAGTGTTGTATTCTTTATGCTATTCCGTGATCTTCAAGACAACTATAGGGAAATATTGACCCGGATGTGTGAAACAGTACCGGAGGATAACACGGCATACAAAACAGCTTTGCAGAACGTGAGGGAGTGTCTCACGACGCCGAATATCGAAACATTTATTCTAAAATATATCGCCGGTAAAGCCTGGACACAAATACAGGATACACTAAATTCTGTGGGAAGTGTTGTTTTAGGTGAAGCTGCACTGAAGTTGTTGGAGAAAGTGCCAGGCGGAGTTACTCTGAAGATTTTGAACGAAGGGGGAAAACTGGTTGATAAGTGGTTTACGGAAATGACGGCATCAGAGAAGATGATCGCTTCCATTGGTGAGATGGTTTGTTATTATTATATTGTTCAGTCACTTGAAATAGTTGGTCAACAGTATGAGAAGGAACTGCTGAAAGTACAAAACATGGAATTTTCGAAAAAGTACCATGACACGGTTTCCCTGTATTATCGGGCGTGCAGCAATTACTGCAAATACGGGAACACATTTCTCGCTTTGTTCCTTAGCTCCCACTACTCGGTGGATATCAGTAGCGGAGAGATCAAGGATAAAAATAATCTGGTATTCAAATACGTAATTACTACTTGGGAAAACAGCTTGACCGATGAGTATCTGAACCAAACTTTTGGGCTCTCTAACGGAGATTATTACTCTTGGTACAAAAAAATATTGACTTTGAATGCCAGCATAAAGGAATTGCGTCATTATTACGATCAGCCGATTTGCTGTACGCAAGCAACGGATGAAGAATTTACGCAGCTCCTGGGAGAGATGATGGCACCCGCCATGGATAAAGCAAAGAACTATATAGAAGATCGAATTTCAGATTGGAGGACAGTGTTTATCGGATGTCCGGTTCGCACAGATGTGTTAAACGAATCTGGAGAAACTATTGTTTCGATTCAGGACGGAGATATCATTGTACAGGACTGGGATGCATTCATGAATATGTTCTGCTATACACTTGAGGAGTGCAAAGGAAGTACAGAAGCCGGAAGCTATGGGACAATGCTTCTGATCCCAGCAGAATGTACATATATTGTGACTGCTCAAGAGGACTGTGAAGTCTTCATTCAAGAAACGAAGTCCAAAGATCTGTCCGATGTGATGCTTACCAACAATGTGTGGGAAATAAACCGTAAGGCGCTAAAGCAAGGAGAAGTATTTGAAGCAAATCCGAATGGAGTTTTTACCGAGAGTAAGGACAAGTGTCCTTGGGTATGGGTCGGTATCATTGGCATAGTTCTGATTCTTGTGGGAGCTGTTGCGGTGTATCGAAAAAGGACGTAATGCCTTTGCCCTGTCTACTGATTTGCCGCTTTTTTATGCTCCAACCGGGCGGATGCATGCAGCGGCAGGCTCAGCGTGGAAGGCTCTGCGAAAAAATC
>NZ_FR894793.1:0-5921 GCF_000434255.1 Ruminococcus sp. CAG:379
CACATTGCTTTATGCGCAGACCATGCCGGGAAAGGTTCAAAATCACACCTCAGGCAGAATTCTGTCGGTGCAGTTTCCGGTAGTCCGTTGCAGTCATGCCGGTTTTCTCCCGGAACTGTCGCATGAAGTGGTTTTCATTGTTGTAGCCACACTGTAAAGCTACCTCCCGGATACGTAAATCGGTGTGAGACAGCAGCTGTGCGGCTCGCTTCAACCTAACACTGATGATGTCATCCTTGATGCTGGAGGCAAACACCTGCTTGTATAATCTCTGCAAATGACTTTTACTGATGCAAAGCTGCTCTGCAATGTCTGAAATATTCCACTCCAGCTGGGGATTTACAACCATGCGCCGACGCATGCGAATAATCTGTGCTTTGTAGTCCAGGTAATGATTCTGAACAGTCTGTTTCTGTTGCATTAGCTGCAGCACCCCCTGCTCCAGTTGCTGTTCGACCGCTTCCCGGCTTGTGGAAGTCAATTGCACAGTATAATCGATAAATTCCGGAACCTGCCGGATTTTGAATCGGGCACGCAGACTGTTTTCCACAAATGCCGTCAAATCCACAATGGATGCTGCTTCATTTTCTCCAGGCTGCATCGGCATTAAGACAGCAAATATACTGTCCTCGATTCTACAGCACAGCCGATGTGTGTGATAACTCCGAATGGCTTCTCCGATTGCTGCAGCTGGATCCAACTGATTGATCTGATCCGGATAGTAAGTTAGTAACAACAGCACACAACGATTTCCCGCTTTCAAATATCCGGCAGTCACTTCTGGCAGGCGGAACAAGAAGCCCCCTCGGTTCAGCATCCCGGTAACCGGATCCGTCTCCAGCTGTTCCAAATGATGGGGATAAGGCTGGGCACGAATCCGCTGCTGTAGGACTTTCAGCCCATTGGAAACAGCGTCACACCAGCTTACATAGGTTTCGTCAATGTGCACAGCCCTACTGTCCTGGAACCCCATTGCTGTAAACCCTAAAATCTGACCATCGCAATGCAGGGAGGTAAGCACAAGCACATGAGGATCATGGGAAGTCTGCAATGCCGGGAGGATCTGACTGGTCGGGAACAGAAAACCGGACTGCGGGTTTCCCCCAAACCGCTTGGAAAGCAGCAGATACATCTGCTCCGGGAATCCATATTGTCGGACATCATCCGGATTGCGGGCATTTCCCTGCCAATCCCGGCACAGGCAAATATCGATCCAATCCGCTTTTGTAAAAATATGTCCCACCTGATCAATCCGATCAGATAGCTCCTGCAAATCAGAAGCCTCCGTCATACGATGAATAAAATCTGTGGCTATAAATGCTTGTTGTTCAGCATTCCGCTGCATCTGATTGTACACATAGCGCTCCAGCCAGAAGCCTTCGTCATTTTCCGAATGCTTCATGCCTGTGCAGCCACAGCTTTTACCGATCCATACGCTTTGGGCTGGACAAATGCATGCGCAGTTCTGCCCGGTCATCATGGTATGCAGTCGACAAACCGCTTCTGCGCCATATTGCCGGTCGCGGCCCTGGACAGTGGTCAAAGGAGGATCGCACACCGCCGCATCCATGCCTCCGTCATACCCGGTCACAACCAGATCCTCCGGCACTCGTATTCCATGGGCTGTCAGAGATCTTACCAATGCCGCTGCCATAACATCGCTGGCACACACAATTCCATCCGGACAGGGCAGCGCTCCGGATGCAATCTGTACTCCGATTTGTTCAGGAATATCTTTCCAGAAGTGTCCGTAGAAAACATCCGATTCCTGGGGATAAATCCCCGCCTCCTCACAGGCATCCAGAAATCCGCCAAGCCGTTCCATCGAGGAAACATGGTTGGGCAATCCAGTGATACAGTACAGCTTCCTGCAGCCGTGGCGTTGAATCAGATGCTTTGTCACCTGGTACATGCCGGAATGCTCCTCCGCCTCAAAAGTCGGGAATCCCGGTTCCTCCCTGCCCAAAACAAGGCAAGGCACATCTGTCTGCCTCAGGCTATCAAAGATCTGCTGAATCACTTCGTCCGTGTGAAACCGATCCGCAGCAAACAGAACCCCGTTTAGATGATGAGAACAAATCAGCGTGTAGATATTCTCCAGCCCAGCGATATACTGATCAAAGCGAACCTCCCGTAAAGAATTAAAAATACCGGTGTAGACAATGACATCATAGCCCAGAGAAATCCCCTGATCACAAGCTCCCTCCAGGAATGCATGATCCAATGCACTATTGATTTCAGGCAGGATTAGACCGATTTTCCCCTTTGCGCCCATAGAACACCATCCTCCGCAGCAATGATTCGATACCGTCCTTCTTTGTACACATTGTACAATGGGATTGCTCCGATGTCAATTCTGAAATATGCTTCTTTTTTAGCTAAAATGCGATATTTTTATTGACGAACCTTGAAAGTAATGCTACAATAGAAACAAAAACAGCACCGCACGCTCCGCTGACGGATCGGTGCAATGCTGTATAAGAAAGAGAGAGGAACTAGTATGAGATGCAGCGCTGTAGGCTATCATCATATCCACGACAGCAGCTTTCAGAAAAAACGACCAGGCGGCTCATCGGATTGGCTGTTGCTGCTGGTCAAGACCCCTGCGCAATTCATCATTGAGGGAGAAATCATTCACGCAAAAGCGAATTCCTATATGATCTATTCTCTGGATACGCCTCAGCACTATGGTGCAGACGGTGCCGATTACATCGACGACTGGCTGCATTTCTACCCGGATCCGGAGGAGTTAGAATTGTTTCAAGCTCTATCCATTCCACTGAACAGACCCGTTTATATCGGCAACATTGCTGCTGCCTCTGCCATTATCAGAAACATGTGCTTTGAGTTTTACTCTGCGCACTTGTGCAAGCAGGAATCCGTCACGCTGTATTTCCGAATGATGCTTTATAAGTTCCACGAACAAGAAGCCTTCCGTTATTCCGATACCATCCTAACGCTGACCCGGCATATGCCTCATTTACTGTGGATCAGGGAATCCATTTTTCGCTGGCCGGAACAGGAGTGGAGCGCAGACGTGCTTGCCCGGGAAATGCAATTAAGCCAATCCCGGTTCCTGCATCTTTATAAGGAGGCCTTTGGTTCTACCATGCTCCAGGACATCACAGACAGCCGCATCCAGAAGGGATGCCAACTGCTGCGAACCACAAATCTAAAGCTTCCGGAGATTGCCGATGCCTGCGGCTATGCCAGTGTGCCTTATTTTATCATGCTCTTTCGCAGCAAAACCGGCATGACACCACATGCATACCGCAAGGCACAGCAGATCCAGCCATAGCCATCACTTCATGTTCAACAGGAACTTTTTCACCTTTATGTAGGTGAAATAAATCATAAAATCAGCCTCACCGTAATTGGAGAGGCTGA
Organism: Ruminococcus sp. CAG:379; assembly: GCF_000434255.1. Taxonomy (NCBI): domain Bacteria; kingdom Bacillati; phylum Bacillota; class Clostridia; order Eubacteriales; family Oscillospiraceae; genus Ruminococcus; species Ruminococcus sp. CAG:379. The sequence continues at coordinate 3,388 of NZ_FR894793.1, forward strand.
TTTATATATACGCTGCTGCACAGGATATGCAGATCTGCACAGCAGCATCAAGGGGGGCTAATTTTTTGAACCGCCTAACAGGAATTTTGTCAACACAACCGCATCTGCTATTTCCACGCTGCCGGTGCCGTTCAGATCTGCCCGGCGCAGGGCATTCCGGTTCAGGGACTGTCCCAGCAATGCCCGGCGCATCCTTGCAAGATCCATGCCGTTGACCATGCCGTCCCCGTTTACATCCCCGGGGATCACCGGCTCGGCTGTATTCTCCGCAGCCAGCACCACATAGTTCACAGCCTGGTTCAGATTGATCGCACCCAGCGTCACTGTTGCATCCTGCTTTACGTCTTTCTGATACACCACATATGTTACAACCGGATTTCCGTCATCCGTCAAAGTCATGTTCGTCTTTTCCCAGCCACTGAGCCATGCTGACGCATTCTGCTCTGCCCGGGTATCCACTGCCACATAGGCTGTCAGATCCTTCGCTGCCGTGAAGCATGCTTCCTCACCCGCATATTTTTTTGAATCACAAGCTGTCCGGATCCACTCTGCATCCTGCAGAAGCTCCGGCACTGCGGTAAACTTACAGGTTCTATCCCCAAATACCTGGCTGCCAACATTCAGCCCGGACTGAATTGACCAATCGCCTGCATTCTCCTTGTCATATACGTTCAGACTCTTGATCAGCTTCCCGTCGGGGATGGGATCCGGTTCCACAACCGGTGGTTGAGACGAATCCCGAACCAAGGAAAAATCATCCACTAGCAGCCAATTTCCCGCCTTGGCATCTGAACAAATTCCAATCTGTACGGTACCATTGGTAACCTGGATATCAGAAATAGTGACCTCTTCCCAATTGTCTATTTTTCGATTCACATTGATAATCTTATCAGCGCCGGCACCCCGCACATACAGCATAGCCGAATTCTGACCACCCGTACTTCTTACCCATGCCCGCATGGTGTAGGTTCCGTTGGGGAGCTTGACATCCTGTGTCATAGTAGCCTTGTATGCGCTATCGCTCCACTGCTGTGCACACCAGTTGCCTGTACGTCCGCCCTTTTTGTTGCTGTTGCCGATGCCGGATGCCTTCCAGCCTGCAAGCGTAGTCTGGGACACCCGATCTGCTTCAAAGGTGGGGTTAAGGATATAATTGTTGCCTGCGCCCACCTGCCACTCGCCGGTCTGTGCATTCAGGCTCCATTCGCTCAGGGAATGGAATGTCACCTTGTCACCGTTCACCGTCAGTGGCACCCACTGGTTATAGCCAACTCCGTTTCCGGCAAAATCGCTCCAACGATCGCCACAATACAGAACTGTCTCCTGCTTACTGCCATGCACAGTGTAGAAAAAGCCCGTCTGGGTCACATAGGAGAAATCTTCATCCGTTCCCTCCATCACCTTCCAGTCTGAATATGGGCCTGTGATCTTGACGGCAACCATGTAATAGCTGTGGGATGCATTCCAACCGTGCAGATCCGATGCACAGAAATAATACTTCCCCTTGTATTTAAACAGGCAATTACCTTCTCTGCCCTTTCCCTTCGCCACTTCCACTGCAGGTTCAGCATACAGGAAATCCGATGTCCGCAGCTTGGAAATATACTGATGTCCTCTGCCGCCCTTATTAGAGCAAACCAGATACGCCTGCCCATCGTTATCCACGAACAAAGTCTGATCCCCAGTGCCTTGCTTGAGCACATTCTGAATCTGATCCTGCACGGTTTCCACTTGGAAATTACCCGTAGGCGTATCACAGGATGCAAAGAGGATGCTGTCATTGTACTGGGTCACCAGTACATACTTTTTCGTCTTTGCACAGTAGGCAACGCCCATGCGTCCAACCCAGTAGGTCCAGCCAAAATTCTTGGTATTTGCCGTCAGAACATCGTTCTCAAACTTCCAGTTCACAAGATCCTTGGAAGAATAGCAAGTCACAGAGCGAAAGGAAGTATCGTTCACCTTTTTGGTCGGATTTGCGGCATATGTGTCTGCGCCGTTGTAGTGCACGCCGTACCAGTAATAAGTATCCCCGAATTGAAATACGCCGCCGCCCTGAGAATAAATGTTGTTTCCGGATGTGTCCTTCCAAAACGTATCGTTGTAAATAGTGTTTCCAACTGCCGCTGCTGTTGGCTCCGGACAAGCAGATGGACTGACTAGCATTCCCGTTCCAAGCACCATTGCAAGCAATGCAGAAACCGATTTCCTGAACAATTTCTGTAGTTTCATTATGCACACTCCTTTTCAGCCATTCTTCTGGATGATATAATCCTGCTGCCAAATCCGCTTCAGAAACAAGCAGATTTTCTTCTGGTTCTATCGTAACATAAAACAGTAAAAAAACAAATGCAGGAATCGATCAAATAAATGACGTTTTTGAGCAAGTCATCCCGATGAAGATATGAACCGTTTTTCACACCACCTTTTCCCAATGGATGGGATGTGTGGTCATCATTCGCATTTTTCGCATTTAAGGTAATGCCACGCAAAACCACATCTTTCTGCGCCAGCTGCTTGCGCAAGGATCTGAT
>NZ_FR894794.1:0-1583 GCF_000434255.1 Ruminococcus sp. CAG:379
GTCACAGACAAGTGGAAAACTTTTAATCTCTGTTTTGTCTGCGGTTGCAGAAATAGAAAGAGAAAATATCATTGAACAGACAATGAATGGACGGAGAGAAAAAGCACGACAAGGTGGGTGGAATGGTGGATTTGCACCATACGGATATTATCTGAAAGACAATCAGCTCTTGATAGAAGAAACGGAAGCTGAAGCAATCAGAATTATATTTGATAAATTTGCTAATTCTGATATAGGACTTGGCGGAGTAGCAAAATATCTTAATCTTCAAGGTATAAAGAAGATACCTCGTCAGAACGGCACATTGGAAACTTGGAGCAGTCATTTTATACGGTTGATATTAGACAATCCTGTTTATTGTGGAAAGATTGCTTATGGCAGAAGAACACGAGAAAAGGTAAAAGGTACAAAAAATGAATATAAGCAGGTTCATGCAGAGGATTACATTCTGGAAGATGGACAACATGAAGGAATTATCAGCGAGGAATTGTGGCAAAAGGTTCACGCAAAGCGTATGGCAACAGGAATTAAACAGCCATCCAAAATCGGTAAGGATAGGTCACACCTTTTGACGGGGATATTAAAGTGTCCCCTTTGTGGAAGTTCAATGTATACGAACAAACACGCTTGGACAAATAAAGACGGCACATACAAAGAGGTTTACTATTATATTTGTGGTAGAAATAAGCAGGAGCGAGGACATCATTGTGATTATAAAGCATCGCTAAGAAAAACAGATATTGAGCCACTTGTAATTGAAGCTGTTAAGGAATTGGTAAGCGATAAGTATTTTGCAAAAGAGATTGAAAAGCGTATTGGCGTACAGACCGATACAACAGCTATTGATAAGGAACTTGCCAATTACGAGAGTAAGCTGAAAGAAGTAGATTTGAATAAAGCCCGTCTGGAACGAGAGATTGATAATCTGCCTATTGCTGCTCGTTTCAGAGAAAGGAAAATCCACGACATGACTTTAAGACTTGATGCCTTGTATGATACGATTGTAGAGTTGGAAGAACGGATTGAAGATGCAAAGCTGAGAAAAAGTTCTATCGAAATGGAAACAATCACTCTGGACAATATTTACAAGCTTATGCTGAATTTCGGAAAGCTCTATGATATAATAAGTGACGAGGAAAAGAAAAGCCTTATTACTTATCTTATAAAAGAAATTCAGATATATCCAAATGGGGAGTCAGAGCAGCCTTTGAAGTCGATAGAGTTTAATTTCCCAATATATCGGGATGGTCAAGAGGTAAGGCGGCTCTTGTGGGAAAAAGGTAATACCGTTGAGTGCGTGGTTCTGCTGTCACGGCAGAAAGCCTAAAACGACGTATTTATGCGGATAATTGGCACTTGACCTTTTCAAGTATATTTCCCTGCACACTCATTTTGCTGTATGCGGAAACAGGTAAAAGGGCAAAATGGCATACACGGCACATCTGACAACCAATCCGCACACTTTGATTTTTGACAACCAAATCACGCACTCGATTTAGGGTGCGTGAAACTGCTTTTTCCGATTTTTCAGTGTGTGGATTGAATGTCGTACTGAAAAACAGCGTAAAATCGCCAAAAACGAA
>NZ_FR894795.1:0-2738 GCF_000434255.1 Ruminococcus sp. CAG:379
CCCCTGCTGCCGCAGGCTGTCGATCACATCCCCCAGCACGGCGCAATTGGTGGCGGACACGGAATGCAGCAGATAAATGCCGCCTCCGTGGGCTGCCTCCGTCATGCGGCTGTATGCCTGTGCCGGATCCGGCTGCTGATCCACCAGCCAGTCCACATAAGCAAAGCTCCAGAACACCGTCTTGTACCCCAGCCTCTGGGCTGCCGCCAGTGACGCCTCCGAGTACTCCCCGCAGGGGGGCCGCAGATACTGCATCTCATACCCGTAGGTGTCCTGCACATACTGGTGCAGGCTCATGATCTCCTCCTCCAGTGCCGCTCCCTCCAGCTTGGGCATGGAAGCGTGGGTCATGCCGTGGTTCCCCAGTACATGCCCCTCGTCCACCATCCGCTGCACCAGCGCCGTTTCCTTCCTGGCGTAATCCCCCGTCAGAAAGAAGATCGCCTTCACATTCTTTTCCTTCAGCGTATCCAGGATCTGCGCCGTGTAACCGTTTTCATACCCCTGGTCAAAGGTCAGCAGAATATACCGGCTGTCCCCGGACAGGGCGCAGGCGTCGTAGCCTCCGTACTGCTGGTTGAATTCCACCGCCCCGATGGGTCTGTTCTGTCCGTCATACCGGCAGCCCTGCCCATAGCCGTGTACGTCCCCGGCATGCACCGTGCCGCTGAGTATGCACACCGCCGCCAAGCCTGCAATGCAGGCGCTCCATCTTCTCATTCCCATTCCATCCTTGCATCAAACTTCGGGCAGCACCCACAAAGTCCTGCGGCGCTGCCCAAGGTTAGTATGCGTGGGGATGCCGGGTACATACCCGGAGAAAAACGGAAACGGCAGCAGATTCCTCTACCGCCGTGTGCCGTCCTAATCTTCCAGGTAGTTTCTGACGAGAACCTGAAGAAGCTCGTCCCGGTCAATGTGCCGGATCAGACTGCGTGCGTTGTTGTAGGTGGTTATGTAGGTAGGATCCTCGGACAGAATGTAGCCTACGATCTGGTTGATGGGGTTGTAGCCCTTCTGCACCAGTGCGTCGTATACAATGGTGAGGTTCCGCTTCAGCTCGTTTTCACGCTCCTGGTTTACGGAAAATGTCATAGTCTTGTCACACATAGCAATCCAATGGGATCAGAGCCTATTGCTCCGTCCACGCTCCTTTCTTTCAGTTTTCCCTTACTTCTCATGTTCTATTATACTATATTTGATTGGATTTCACAAGTGAAAATTTTTCAAATTGGCGTTTTGCTGTATTTCATGTAATCTTTTTGTACAAAATAAACAAGGGGAAGCGGAGCATAGGCTCCGCCTCCGGCATCCCTGTTTAGCCGCAGCAGTTGCTGCGCAGCTCGAAGGAGTTGCAATCTGTGCATTCCGCCATGGTGGGGTTCTGCTCATGTGTGCCGATCCGGATCACGTCCAGAGAACACAGGTTGCAGCAAGCGTTGTTGTGCTTGCACTGCTGTACGGTACACTGAATGTGAGAATTCTTTTCCATTTTATTCATCCTTCTTTCTTCATACTGTTCGCTTCCGAACAATCCTAGTATGACCGCTGATCCGGGGAATATACGCCCAGATTCTATACAATATGTACAAGAAAAAATACATCTCCTTGTCTATGACGCCGAAATTTACAGTTTTCTGTTGAAAAACTGTGCAAAACAGAGTACAATACCATTAGAAGTAGTAAAAATCATTATGAGTCAACCAAAATGGGAAAGGATGGATATTTGTATGGAGTTGAGTACGAAAAAAGCACGTCCCCGTCTGACGTTTGAGATCTTTATTCCGGAACAGGCTGCACCTATCTCTAAGATGATGCAAACGGTGGATGTGCTGCGCAGTGCCAAGCCGGATTTCGTGCTGGCAACGGCGGATCACCGGCACGGCACCGGGCTGGAACGGGCAGTGGAGTTCGCCTCTATGATCCAGTCCGAGGGCGGCATCCCCGGAGCGGTACTGATCCCCTCCATCTGCTACACCCGCACCCGGCTGAAGCTGCCGCTCCCGCAGATGAAGCGCCGGGGCATCACCCGGATCCTGGCGGTGCGTGGGGACGGCATGCGCCCGGATTTTGAGCATGCAGACTTTCCCAGTGCGGCGGAGCTGATCGAATTCATCAAGGAAGTGGATCCGGAATTCCGGGTGGCTTCCGGATGCTTCCCGGAGAACCATCCCGAATCCCTGGGCATCGTCACGGACGTATGGCAGCTGCGGCGGCAAGCGGACGCAGGTGCCTGCCGGATGATTACCCGGATGTTTTACAGCTTCCGGTACTTTGAGGCAGTGCAGAACCGGTTGGATATTGCCGGGGTATATCTGCCCATGGACGCCGGGATCATGCCAATTCTCCGGAAGGAATCGGTATCCCTGCTGCGGCAGGATTTCGGGGTACGGCTGCCCCGCTCCTTTGCACAGCGGCTGGCACAGTATGAGGACGATCCCAAGGGCTTTTACGAGGAAGGGGTCAAGTACGCCAATGAGCAGATCCGGCGGCTGGTTGCCAAGAGTGCCCCCGGGGTACATATTTTCAGTCACAATGACCCGGAGCTGATCACCCGGCTGTCCCACGGATTTTACGATGCCGTTTCAGATTTCCAGGCAGGCACGCTGGCGCAGGAATTTCTCTCCAAAGCATAAAACAGGCACCGCACGATTTGTGCGGTGCTTTTTTCTTCCGTGTATTTTTAGTGACCGCTCTTTCCGGATTTATCTTTCATGCTCTGCGTGCTCCACCCACGC
>NZ_FR894796.1:0-1941 GCF_000434255.1 Ruminococcus sp. CAG:379
CAAGCCCGTGACCGCCGCTGGGGTAAATGTGAGCTTCGTAGGATACCCCTGCCAGGCTCAGCCCCTCCAGGAACAGCAGGCTGTTCTGTACGGGAACCAGTCCGTCATCCGCACAGTGCCACAGGAAGGTGGGGGGAACATCCGGGGTGATCTGGGTTTCCAGGGATACCAGCTGCCGCTGCTCCGGGGAGGCGTTTTCTCCGATGATGTTGTCAATGGAGCCTGCGTGCTGATACTGCCCGGCGGTGATCACCGGATAGGACAGGATCAGCCCGTTGGGACGACAGCCTGCCGGATCTCCGAATACGCCGGTGATCAGGTTGCTGCTCCAGAACACGCCCAGGCTTGCGGCAAGATGCCCTCCGGCGGAAAAGCCGCAGACAGCGATCCGATCCGGGTGGATGTCGTACTCCTCTGCATGGCTGCGCACATAGCTGACGGCTGCGGCAAGCTCCAGCAGAGCGGTGGGGAATGGTTTATGTACCACGCTGTACCGCAGGACGAATGCCTGGATGCCGTAGCCTGCAAGCCGCATGGCAACCGGCTCTGCTTCCCGGTCGGAGCAGAATTCATAGCCGCCGCCTGGACAGAGAATCACGGCGCTGTGCTGCTTCTGACCAATCTCCTTGCTGTAGTCCAGGGTCACGGCGGTGAGGGTGGGATGCAGTCCTGCCACATCCAGTCCCGCTTTTTCATAGGGGACGGTGAGAGGGATGGTTTGAATAGACATAGAGAACCTTCTTTCTGTATGGATGGGTTTCAGTATAGCGCAGAATGCAGGAAAAGTCAAGGTAATATCCTGCATACTTTGTGTGGGATTGTCACAATTGCATGTTTGTCAAACAACTTTGCATTATAGTGCTACAGGGGAGTATCTTGACAAGCCTTGCTGCATGTGGTATACTATAAATGATGAAGCATGCTGCAATTGGTAGAGTATCTGGTTTGGGGCAACATCCATTCCTTTTCCTTATAGTCTTAGAACTCCTTGTAACATGCGAATTGTTGGTTTTCCGAGAAGTCAAGAACGACAACGACTGATAGGATCCTGGCGACATCGGAATACACTGAAAACCGAATATCGGGATGTGGCGAAGTTTGGTATCGCGCTCGCTTTGGGAGCGAGAGATTTCGCAGGTTCGAATCCTGTCATCCCGACCATCTCTGTTATACAAAATAGATGACAGACCAAAAAAGTCCGATTTATCGGACTTTTTGCGTATCCGAAGCCGAAAAAATTTATATGAAAACCGTAGATGACATTTCGCCTTTTCAGCTGTAAAACAGGACTCGAACGGGAATTTTTGAAAATTTAGGATATTTGAGAACGAATTTGGAAAGAAATTTCCGAGATCTGCTCTTTTTGATAGCGAAAATCTTTCACAAAGTTTGAAGCGGTTTCTTGTTTGTTATGCCGAATTGATTGAGGTTAAGAACCTCGATTGATTCGGCATTTTTTATTTTCCCTATACTATTAAAAAGAAAGAGAGATGATGCCTATGAAGAAAATCACATTCAACGCTCCGCTGAATCACAAGGCTTACAGCTATGAGCCGATGCAGATTGAAGTGGAGAAAGTCATTACCCTCTACGGCAAGAGGTTCGAGCAGATGAGAGATCAGTCCCTTGAGGATGCTACCGAAATCATCGAGAACAGAGATCTGATGTACTGTGAGGAAAACAACGCCCATTGCGTTCTCTTCCTTGATGGAAAAGGTAGCGACGGAATCCTCGTTGAAGCCGAGGGCGCAGATTATCTTAATGGCAAGGAGTTGGTACAGCAGATCTATGACGAAGCACGGATTACGGCATCGGATAAGGAGAAAGAGGCGTTCTTCTTCGACTTTTGCGAAGGAGGAGATAATTATGATACATATTATTGTCCCCCCAATTAAACCTTGCCAAAATCAAGCGGCGTATTTCGTATATGGTGCATGAAAG
>NZ_FR894797.1:0-1992 GCF_000434255.1 Ruminococcus sp. CAG:379
AACCCAAAAGAAAATCATACCCCTATAACCGCCCTGGTGCAGAAAATAGCACATCGAACATACGTTCCCCACATCCACAAAAAAAGACAGGGCATCCGCCCTGTCTTTGCACTGTAAACATTACGGCAGCTTTTTGAGGCTCTCCGCCAGTTCCTCATCCGTGGGAATATAATCGCTCATCTTGCCATCGTTGTACTTTTCGTATGCCACCATATCGAAATAGCCCGTACCGGTCAGACCGAACACAATGTTCTTTTCCTCTCCGGTCTCCTTGCACTTGAGCGCCTCGTCAATGGCAACCCGGATGGCGTGGCTGCTCTCCGGTGCCGGCAGAATGCCCTCCACTCTTGCAAAATACTCCGCTGCCTCGAACACCTTGGTCTGGGTCACGGAGGTTGCCTCCATCAGCCCGTCCGCATACAACTGGGACAGGGTGGAGCTCATACCGTGATACCGGAGCCCGCCTGCATGGTTGGGTGCCGGAATGAAATCACAGCCCAGAGTGTACATCTTCGCCAGGGGGCAAACCTTCCCCGTGTCGCAGAAGTCGTATGCAAACTTGCCTCTGGTCAGGCTGGGGCAGGATGCAGGCTCTACCGCAATGATCCGGTAATCCGCCTCGCCCCGGAGCTTCTCGCCCATGAAAGGTGCAATCAGACCACCCAGATTGGAACCACCGCCGGCACAGCCGATGATGATATCCGCCTTGACGCCGTACTTATCCAGTGCCGCCTTGGTTTCCAGACCGATGACGGACTGATGCAGCAGCACCTGGTTCAGCACACTGCCCAGCACATACCGGTATCCCTCCGTGGTGGTTGCCTTCTCCACTGCTTCGGAAATGGCGCAGCCCAGGCTTCCCGTGGTGCCCGGATGCTCCTCCAGGATCTTTCTGCCCACTGCGGTCTCCGTAGAGGGAGAGGGGGTCACGGACGCCCCGTAGGTACGCATAACCTCCCGGCGAAAGGGCTTCTGCTCGTAGGAAACCTTTACCATATATACCTTGCAGTCCAGATCAAAGTAGGAGCAAGCCATGGACAGAGCGGTGCCCCACTGACCTGCGCCGGTCTCGGTGGTCACGCCCTTCAGCCCCTGCTGCTTTGCGTAGTATGCCTGGGCAATGGCGGAATTCAGCTTGTGACTGCCGCTGGTGTTGTTGCCCTCAAATTTGTAGTAGATCTTCGCCGGTGTGCCCAGCTTCTTCTCCAGGCAGTATGCCCGTACCAGGGGGGAGGGGCGGTACATCTTGTAAAAGTCCCGGATCTCCTGGGGAATCTCAAAATAGGGGGTGGTATCGTCCAGTTCCTGCTTGACCAGCTCCTCGCAGAACACCGGTGCCAGATCCGCCGCCGTACAGGGCTGTCTGGTTGCCGGATTCAGCAGGGGTGCCGGCTTGTTCTTCATATCCGCCCGCAGGTTGTACCAAGCTGTGGGCATCTCGCTTTCGTCCAGATAGATTTTGTAGGGAATTTCCTTTGCCATCGTTCTGACTCCTTTCAACGGGGGACAGAATAAAAAAACTCCTGTCCCACAACAATTTTCGTTGCCGGGACAGGAGATTGGTCTTCCTGCGGTGCCACCCTGCTTGACGCTGTATGCGTCCTCTCAGCGCGTACTGTCATACGCCGACATTTGTTGACGGAGCGTCATACTCCGGCGCACATACTCGGGAAAACCCTTTCCGCTTGCCCTTAGAAGTCCATTCGATCCAGCCTGTGACCGCCGCAATCCCACCGCCTGCGACTCTCTGAATGCTCAGTATCCGAATCTACTTACTCTTCCTCATCGGTTTATAAAGTTAGTATAGCACCTCTGTTGGGATTTGTCAAGGGGGTAGGGGGATTTTTTTGCGGTCATTTTGTGGCATGTTTCTTCTGTGCGTTCTCTGATACTCTGCCTGTTTAACCGTATGGGTCACGCAGGAGCGTTCTGCTTTTTCAGTGACCTATTTCTTTTGCGGTATCTTGGATACTCTGCGTGCTGTTTCTACGC
>NZ_FR894798.1:0-551 GCF_000434255.1 Ruminococcus sp. CAG:379
CAAATCCGGTGGGGGTGGTATAATAACATCAAACAAGCAATGCGTAATTCATGAAAACAAGATCAATAAGTTTTTCTTATCTCCGGGAGCAAAGCATGCACAGGAATTTTTTGATGTTGGTTATTCACCGGATGATTTCGATGCACTAAACCATGACCTTGTGGACGGATTCGACTACAATCAAGCCATGGATAAACGTGTATTTGACAACGGCGTTGAAAAATTCAGCGTATTCATGCTCCTGGGAAAAGGAGAGCAGAAGAAACGCTTCCGGACCGTATGGCAAAAGGACACGCCCAACAGTGTCCCGAGAATTATCACTGCACACAGAGAGGACTGAGTATATGATTGAATTGTATGACATTGTAAAAATCAAGTCAACCGGTATAACCGGCACTGTTGTAGATGCAACGCGCGTAAACAACGTAACCGTTTACACAATAGAAAGCAATACAGAGAACACTCCCGGCGGATACGGTGGGAAGTGGAAGTTGTTTGAGTGCAAACGAGCAGATATTGAAAAGATCAGCACCCCCTAGGGGTGCTTTTCT
>NZ_FR894799.1:0-683 GCF_000434255.1 Ruminococcus sp. CAG:379
AGAGCGGATCCCCTACCCGGGTGGGCGGCCGCTACAGCACCACCTTCCGGATCCGGCTGACCAACACCGCCGGCAGCGTTTCCAGCAAGCAGAAGCTTTTGTTTACCGTTCCCTCCGGCACGATCGTCAAGGAAGCGCCGGACGGCAGCTCCGCTTATGTCAGCGGCAAGTATCTGAGCATCACTTCCGGCAATGAGATCCAGGCCGGCAAGAGTATATATCTGTATGTGACCCTGGAAGCCAACGAGATGCTGAAGGAATCTTCGATCGTACTCAGTTCTGCCCAGTGATTCGGGCAGCGGACAGAACCCTCAGACAGCGAAAGGATGGTAGCGATGGAAACAATGGACAACAAGAAACAGGAACACAGCGAGCAGGCGGACAGCAAGGATCTGTTTTGCAGCAGCCTGCTGGATGGGTGGTTCACCGTGCATGACGGTGCCTATGGGCAGAATGAGACCACGCTGACGCTCAATACGCCAATTTAAGGCAACACCGCACAAAAAATGTGTGGTAGATGTGCCAACAGATGCTGCGCAAAGCCGACAGGCGGGCTTAGTGCGGTATTGCCTTAACTTCTCTCCACATAAAAAGAGCATCCCTGGTGGATGCTCTTTTTGCGTGTTGGTTTATTTTTCAGCGACCATTTGCTTCCGGATTTGTCTTTTATGGTCTGCGTGCTC
>NZ_FR894800.1:0-11117 GCF_000434255.1 Ruminococcus sp. CAG:379
GCGTATGCCAAGCACGCAGAGCATCAGAGCACGCAGAAAAAGAAACGGTCACACAGAACGACCCAGCGTATCCCCACAAAGCAAACGATCACCAAACACAGACCCCGCAGGGAAACCTGTATTTATTATACCGGCAAAGGGGCAGTTCGTCAACAATTTTTGCCGGTTTTACGCCAAATCCAGCGGCATTCGGGAAAAGAAACCCGGGTTCGTGGACTATTTTGCGCAAAATGCGACCAATTCACCGGATCTCAACATGGTTTTCCACAGCGTTGTGGAAAGTCGTGTTGAGAAACCGCTGCTTTTTCACTACAAGATCCTTTGTCCGGCATTGCATTTTCTTTTTCTTGTCCACCTGCTTTCACAGAAGTTTTCCACCGAGTTGTGGAAAACCATGTTGAGAAACCTTCCGCTTTCCACAGCAAGATGTTCTGAAAAATACATTCCCTTGCCGGTTCGGAGCGGCAAAAGAAAAACGCTCCCCGGAATGGGGAGCGCTGGTGCGGATGAAGTGACTCGAACACTCACGGATGAATCCACTAGAGCCTAAATCTAGCGCGTCTACCAATTCCGCCACATCCGCATATACACACACTGTTACATTATAAGAGTATAGCATCGGAGTCCGGATTTGTCAAGCTTGCGGACAGATTTTTTCCAGCACTTCAAAGAAAAAAGATCGCTGAATGCCCCCGAATGCCTTTACTTTATCATGGAAATATGGTATAATAGGCTTAAGTGCAATCGGACTGATTTTTGGCGGATTATATATGTATAGGGGCAGGCAGGCAAACCGGGTTCCGGGTTTCCGCCATGCCTGCTGAGGAGGTATAAATTTTATGAATTCCTTTGCGGAAGTGTTTGAGCAGGTCAAAAAGTATTGTATCGAGGTGGGAAACATTGGCGATGTGGCGATCAATCTCTGGATCAATACCCTGATTCCCGTCTCCCTGGATGGCACCAAGGCGGTGCTCCAGTGCAATTCGGAATTTCAGAAGGGCGTGGTACTGAATAATTTCAAGAGCCTCCTGCAGGAGGGCTTCCGCAATACCCTGGGCTTTGACGTGGAGCTGGAGATCATCATCGAAAGCCAGAAGCCGGCGGAAAAGGTGGATATTCAGGAGCTTGAGAAGAAGCATGCACAGCTGGAGAAAAGCTTTGAGGGCGCTGAGTATGACTACACCTTTGACACATTTATCGTAGGAAAATCCAACGAATTCGCCTATGCCGCCTGCACCGCCGTGGCAAAGCACGACCGGAACAAGGCAAGCGATACATACAACCCCCTGTTCATTTACGGTCCCTCCGGGCTGGGCAAAACCCATCTGATGACCGCAATCGCCAACGAAATGCGCCGGAACGACCCGAACCTCAACATCGTATATGTCACCGGAGAAACCTTTGCAAACGAGCTGATCGAAGCCATTCAGAAAAAGCAGGACACCTCCCTGTTCCACGACAAGTACCGGAATGCGGACGTGCTGCTGGTGGACGATGTCCAGTTCATTGCCGGCAAGGACTCCACCCAGGAGGAATTTTTCCACACCTTCAATAAGCTGCACAGCGAGGGCAAGCAGATCGTACTGACCTCCGACCGTCCCCCCAAGGACATCAAGATCCTGGAGGACCGGATCCGGAGCCGGTTTGAAAGCGGTCTAATCGCCGATATTTCCACGCCGGATTTTGAAACCCGGATCGCCATCATCCGCCGGAAGGCAGAGCTGTTAGACCTGAATCTGCCGGACGAGGTGGCGGAATTCATCGCAAACCGGCTCAAAACCAACATCCGACAGCTGGAGGGGGCAGTGAAAAAGCTCAAGGCGCTGAAGCATCTGGCAGGGAGCCAGCCCTCCATTGCCATGGCACAGAGCGTGATCCGGGACATTCTCACCGACGACCAGCCCATCCCCATCACCGTGGAGAAGATCATTGCGGAGGTTGCCAACGTGTACGGGGTATCCCCGGACGATATCCGCTCCAACAAGCGCTCCTCCCAGATTTCCAATGCCCGGAAGGTGGCGATCTATGTAGTGCGGGAAATCACCCAGATGCCCCTTGCTTCCATCGGCATGGAGTTCGGCGGGCGGGATCACTCCACCATCGTGTATGCGGTCAACAGCATCTCCCAGTCCATCCAGAAGGATAGTTCCTTGAAGGAACTGGTGGAGACCCTCATCAAGAACATACGGGAACGGGGAAAGAACTGAGTTTCCACCAGTCTTTCAACAGATTGTTGAAACCTGTGTGAAAAAGAAAGCAAGGCGCAGCGCCGATCCGCATCCCCTTGTCCACAGTTTACCCATTCGGCTTTTTGACAGTTTTCCGCCCGGATCCGACCGGACTCCGGATTTTCCACGAAAGTTTCAAGGATTTTTCCCTTTCCACTCCACAAGTTCTGCCGGTTTCCACAGAGCGATCCGGCTTTCCACTTTTCAAGAATCACTCCACGAAAGGGCTGTGGAGGAGAAAATCCCGGAAAACTGCCGGGGGAGGGCTGTTTGAACAGTTTCAACCCCTCTACTACTACTGCTGAAAAAAATTAAGATGGATGGATGGATTGATCCCACCAACAAGCCGGAACGAAAGCCGGCGGCTGTGGAAAGTCCGGACATCCCCCAAAAAGGAGCCAATCATGAAGTTTTCATGCAAGAAGGAAGATATCTGCGCTGCCATCGGCAACGTATCCAAAGCGGTCAGCGTCAAATCCACCATTACCGCCCTGGAGGGCATCCGGATCAAGCTGTCCTACACGGTGCTGGAGCTGACCGGCTATGATCTGGAGCTGGGAATACGTTCCACCATTGAGGCGGTTTCCGAGGACTGCGGTGAATTTGTGGTGAATGCCCGGCTGTTCAGCGAGATCACCCGGAAAATGAGCGATGAGATCCTGACCTTTGAGACGGATGAAATGCTGAATATCCGCATCACCGGCGCTGTAACCGAGTACTGCATTTCCGCCATGTCTGCGGAAGAGTATCCGGATCTGCCGGAGGTCAGCGATGAGCACCGGTTCCTGGTGCCCCAGGATCAGCTGAAATCCATGATCAACCAGACTGCCCATGCAGTTTCCCTGAACGAGAACAAGCCGGTCATGACCGGTGCTCTGTTCGACATTACCGAGGACGGGAATTTCAACATGGTCACCAGCGACGGGTACCGGCTTGCCCTGCGGACGGAGCATATCGACACGGCGGAGGTGCACCGGTTCGTGGTGCCTGCCAGAACGCTGTCAGAAGTATCCAGACTGCTGAAGGAGGATGCCAAGGCACCCTGCGGCATTTACAACAATTTCAAGCACATTGTCTTTGAATTGGGAGAGATTACTGTATTCTCCCGGCTGCTGGAGGGGGATTTCCACAACTACCGGGCTTCCATTCCCCCGGACAAGCGGACGGAGGTCATCGTCCGTACCAGAGAGCTGGTGAACTGTCTGGAGCGGTGCGCACTGCTCATCAACGAGAAAAACAAGGCACCGGTGCGCTGCGTCTTTGAAAACGGCACCGTGAAGGTCAGCTGCAAGACCGGCATCGGCAGCATTTCCGATACCATTCCGGTGGATCTCAGCGGCGATGCCGTCACCATCGGCTTCAACAACAAATTCATGCTGGATGCGCTGCGGGCATCTGAATGCGACAAGCTGCGGATCCATCTCAGCGGCGGCAACCGGGTTGTGAAGATCATTCCGCCGGAGGGGGACAGCTTTGTGTTCCTGGTGATGCCGGTGGATCTGAAATACTAAGTAAGGGGGCGTTTCCATGCAGAACCAACGGGTTTCCATCCGCACGGAGTTCATCAAGCTGGACTCCCTGCTGAAATATGCCGGGCTGACCGACACCGGGGGCTTCGCCAAGGAGCTGATCCAGGGGGGACAGGTGAAGGTAAACGGCGAAATCTGCACCATGCGGGGGAAGAAAATCCGCAGCGGCGACGTGGTAGAGGCCGGAGAATACCGGCTGACGGTGGAGCAATGCATCTGACCGGGCTGGAGGCGGAGCATTTCCGGAATCTGGAGCATATTCAGCTAGAGCCGGACCCCCGGTATAACCTCATTGTGGGGCAGAATGCCCAGGGGAAAACCAATCTGCTGGAGGCGATCTGGCTGCTGACCGGGTGCAGGAGCTTCCGGGGCGTCCGGGAACGGGATCTGGTGAGCTTTGACCAGGAGGTCATGCGGATGCAGGCTTCATTCCGGGACAGCCGCCGGGAGCAGCACATCACCTACGCCATTCAGAAAAGCAGCCGGGAAAAGAAAATCACCCTGAACGGGGTGCCTCTGCGGGGGGGCAGCCGGCTCTTTGCCCAGTTCCAGTGCGTGGTGTTCACCCCGGACGATACCATGCTCATCAAGGGACTGCCGGACAAGCGGCGGAATTTCCTGGATCTCTGCTGCGCCCAGATCCGGCCGAAAAATATGGACGTGCTGCGCCGGTTCGAGAATCTGACCATTCAGCGGAACCAGGTGCTCCGGAGCATCGGCGCCGGAAACGGCACCCCCCTGGATCTTGCCATCTGGGACGCTCAACTGGCGGTGGCAGGGGCGCATCTGTCCCACATCCGGCACAGCTATGTGCAGCGGTTTGCGCCGGTTTGCGCCCGGCTGTACAGCATCATCACCGGGGGACGGGAGCAGCTGACGGTGGAATACCAGTCCGGCATGTACCGGGACTATGAGATGCCGGAAACTGTCACCGAGCCGATGCAGGATTACTATCTGCGGAAGCTGACCATGTCCTCCACGGACGATATCCGGCTGGGGTACACCAGCATCGGGGCAAGCCGGGATGATCTGCTGTTCAAGATCAACGGCAAGCCCGTCCGGGATTTCGGCTCCCAGGGACAGAAGAAAAGCACGGCGCTGGTGCTGAAGCTTGCCCAGGCGGAGATCTATCGGCACAGCCAGGGGCAGTCCCCGGTGGTGCTGCTGGACGATGTGATGGGAGAGCTGGACAAGAGCCGGCAGGAATTGGTGTACAGCATCGTGCAGGAAATGCAGGTATTTATTACCACATGCAACGAAGGGGCTGTATTGGGCAGCGACCGGGGCATGCGGATCACCATAGAAAACGGAAAAATATTGTAACGGAGGCGTGGGATGTATATACACCTGGGCAATGAGATCTCTGTGTCGGACAAATGCGTCACCGGCATTTTCGATCTGGAGAATACCACCATCGGCAAAGCCACCAAGGAGTTTCTGGAACGGGCGGAACGGGAGAAACGGGTGGTGAATGTCAGCTATGAAATGCCCAAAAGCTTCATTGTCTGCAACGAGCGGGGCAGAGAAGTGGTTTATATTTCCCAGATCTCCGTTGCAACACTGCGCAAGCGTGCAAACACGCTGTTTTGAGGAAAGGATGGAATCATGAGCGAAACAGAACAGATAAAACCGGGAGCACAGCAGTATGACGAAAGCCAGATCCAGGTGCTGGAGGGGCTGGAGGCTGTACGGAAGCGTCCGGGCATGTACATCGGCACCACCGGTTCCGGCGGACTGCATCACCTGGTGTACGAGATCGTGGATAACTCCATTGACGAGGCGCTTGCCGGGTATTGTACCCATATTCAGGTAGAAATTCTGCCGGGGGATATCATCCGGGTCACGGATAACGGACGGGGCATTCCCACAGGCATCCACCCCAAGGAGGGGATCTCCGCTGCAACGGTGGTGTATACAGTGCTGCATGCAGGGGGAAAATTCGGCGGCGGCGGCTACAAGGTTGCCGGCGGTCTCCATGGCGTGGGAGCATCCGTTGTCAATGCGCTGTCGGAATGGCTGGAGCTGACCGTCAAGGACGGGAGCCATGTGCATTTCCAGCGGTTTGAACGGGGGAATTATGCGGAGCCTCTGAAAATCATCGGGGACACCACGGAGCACGGCACCTCCGTCATGTTCAAGCCGGACGCAGAGATCTTTGAGGAAACCACCGTGTTTGACTACGAGGTCCTCCTCAAGCGCATGCGGGAACAGGCGTTTCTGAATGCGGGGCTGACCATCGAGCTGTCGGATCAGCGGGATCCGGCGAATCCCCAGGGGGAGAAGATGTGCTACGAAGGGGGCATCCGCCAGTTTATCGAGCATATCCACAAAACACGGGGACTGGAAAGCCTCTCCGAGCAGGTGATCTACTTTACAGGGTCCAAGGGGGACAATGCGGTGGAGATCGCCATGCAGTACAACGACAGCTACAACGAGCTGATCCTGTCCTTTGCCAACAATGTGCATACCATCGACGGGGGCATGCACGAGCTGGGCTTCCGGAATGCGCTGACCAAGACCCTGAACGAATACGGCAAGCGGTTCGGCCTGCTGAAGGATGACTCCAAGCTGATGGGGGAGGACGTGCGGGAAGGCTTGACCGCCATCATCTCCGTCAAGCTGACGGACTGCCAGTTCGAGAGCCAGACCAAGGTGAAGCTGGGAAATCCGGAGATCAAGCCCTTTGTGGAGTCCATCGTGTCCGAAAAGCTCATGAACTACCTGGAGGAGAATCCGGCGGTGGCACGGGCGATTTTCGACAAGAGCCTGGCGGCACAGCGTGCCAGGGAGGCTGCCAAAAAGGCGAGAGAAACTGCCCGGCGGAAAACTGCTATGGAAAGCGCAAGCCTGCCGGGAAAGCTGGCGGACTGCTCCGAGCGGGATATTGAAATGACGGAAATTTACATTGTCGAGGGTGATTCTGCGGGAGGCTCCGCCAAGGAGGGCAGAGACCGCCGGTACCAGGCGATCCTTCCCCTGTGGGGCAAGATGCTGAACGTGGAAAAGGCACGGATCGACAAGGTATACTGCAACGAAAAGCTCATGCCGGTGGTGACTGCCCTTGGCACCAGCATCGGGGAGGATTTCGACATTTCCAAGCTCCGGTACGGAAAGGTCATCATCATGGCGGATGCGGATGTGGACGGTTCCCATATCCGGACGCTGCTGCTGACCTTCTTCTTCCGGTTCATGCGCCCTCTGATTACAAATGGAAATATTTACATTGCCCAGCCGCCCCTGTTCCGGGTGGCAAAGGGAAAAACCTTCAAGTATGCCTTCTCCGACGAGGAGCGTGACAAATACATCGCCCAGTTCAATGGGGAATCCCCCAACGCCAAGGTGGAGGTGCAGCGGTACAAGGGTCTTGGCGAGATGGACGCACACCAGTTGTGGGATACCACCATGAATCCGGACACCAGAACCATGATCAAGGTGGAAATGGCGGACGCAGTGAAGGCGGACGAGACCTTTTCCATTCTCATGGGGGATAAGGTTGCCCCCAGACGGGAATTTATCGAGAAGAATGCAAAATACGCACAGAATCTGGATATTTAAACGGAGGGTTCATGAAGGAAAAAATGCAGCGGGAATACAGCATTCCCTTTGAATTATTTGCCAAGGCATTTACCCTGTTCCAGAAAAAATTCGTCTATCCCCGGTGCTGGATCATCACCGCATTTTTAGGGGCTGTGATCCTGTTTTACGTCAGCGCCGCCCTGCAGGATCCGGGGAATACCCTGACCTATGTGCTGATCTTTGCGTGCCTGGCGGTGATTTTCATCCAGTGGTACAACCCGAAAAAGATCCGGCGGCAGCTGATGAACGCCATCAAGGATCTGGGGGACGAAACCTATCGGCTGACGGTGGAGGAGGATGGGCTGACCATCGGCACGATCCTGCCGGAACCGGAGGATGCACCGGAGGAGAATGCGGAACAGGAGTCCGGAGACGGGTTCCACGACATTTTCCCGGAGGAGCCGCCCCAATTGGCGGATACGGTGATCCCCTTCAACAAGCAAGTAAAAATTGTGGAATCAGCGGAATTTTTCCTGGTGTACCAGGTTCGTGCCATGTTTTATGTGATCCCAAAACAGGCTTTTTCCCCGGAGGAGAACCGCCAGCTTGCCGGCTTGTTTGCCGAAAAGCTGGGACGGCAGTTCTGCCCGGATAAACAGACAGAAAGGAACTGATCGATTTGTTCAGCGAAACTGAAATTGTGCTGCCCGTGGATATCGAAAAGGAAATGAAAAAATCCTTTATCGAATATTCCATGTCCGTGATCGTGTCCCGGGCGCTGCCGGATGTGCGGGACGGGTTGAAGCCCGTACACCGCCGGATCCTGTACACCCTCCACGAAAACGGACTGACCCCGGACAAGGCATACAGAAAATGCGCCGATACGGTGGGCGCCGTGCTGGGCCGGTACCATCCCCACGGAGACGCCTCCGTGTATGACGCACTGGTGCGGCTGGCGCAGCCCTTCTCTTTGCGGTATCCTCTGGTGGACGGCCACGGCAACTTCGGCTCCGTGGACGGAGATCCGCCGGCGGCATATCGTTATACGGAAGCGAGAATGGCGAAAATCGCTGTGGAGATGCTGACGGACATCGGCAAGGACACGGTACCCTTCATGTCCAACTACGATGACCGGCTCAAGGAGCCTGTGGTGCTGCCCTCCCGGTTCCCGAACCTGCTGGTGAACGGCTCCGTGGGCATTGCCGTGGGTATGGCAACCAACATTCCGCCCCACAATCTGGGAGAGGTCATTGACGGCATCAGCACCCTGATCGACAATCCGGACTGTACCCTGGACGATCTGATGGAGCATATCAAGGGGCCGGATTTCCCCACCGGGGGCATCCTCATGGGCAGAGCAGCCATCCGGGCGGCATACGCCACCGGACGGGCAAAGCTGACCCTCCGTGCCAACACCTCCTTTGAGGAGATCAAGGGCAGAAACTGCATCATCGTCCACGAGATCCCCTACATGGTCAACAAGGCACGGCTCATTGAGAGCATTGCGGATCTGGTGAAGGACAAGCGCATTGACGGCATTCACAACCTGCGGGATGAGTCCGACCGTTCCGGCATGCGGATCGTCATCGAGCTGAAAAAGGATGCCATTCCGGAGATCATCCGGAACAAGCTGTTCAGCTATACCCAGCTGCAGGATACGGTGGGCGTGACCATGCTGGCACTGGTGAACGGGGAGCCAAAGGTGCTGAACCTGAAGCAGATGCTGGAGGAGTATCTGAACTTCCAGGTGGAGGTTGTCACCAAGCGCACCCTGTATGATCTGAACAAGTGCAAGAACCGGGCGCATGTGCTCCAGGGCTTTGCGCTTGCCATTGACTACATCGACGAGGTCATCGATATCCTCCGTTCCTCCAAGAATGTGGCAGAGGGCAAGCAGCGGCTGATGGAGCGGTTCAAGGATACGGATATGTCCACCCTGCTGGATCGTGCCCAGTACCCCTATGCCAACAAGATCGAGATCGGCGTGGGTCTGACGGATGTACAGGCGGAGGCCATTGTACAGATGCGCCTGGGACAGCTGACCGGTCTGGAACGGGAAAAGATCATGGACGAGTTGGAGCAGATCTGCGGAAAGATCGCAGAGCTGGAGGAGCTGCTGGAGGATCGGAGCAAGATGTACGGAGTGATCCGGGAGGAACTGGAAGTGATCCGGAAGAAGTTCGGGGACGACCGGCGCACCCAGATCGAGACCATCAGCGGGGAAGTGGACATTGAGGATCTGATCCCGGTGGAGGACAGCGTGGTGACCTATACCCACAACGGGTACATCAAGCGTGCTCCCGTGGACACCTACAAGACCCAGAAGCGGGGCGGCAAGGGCGTCAGCGGCATGAAGCAGCGGGAGGAGGATTTCGTGGAGGAGCTGTTCATTGCCTCCACCCACGACCATCTGCTGTTTATCAGCAATAAGGGGCTCATGTACCGGCTCAAGTGCTATGAAATTACGGAAGGCTCCAAGGCGTCCCGTGGGGTGAATCTGGTGAACCTGCTGCCCCTGGCAGAAGGGGAGAAGATCGCCGCTATGCTGAAAACCACGGACTTTGAGGACGATAAATTCGTGGTGATCGTCACCAAGAACGGCAAGATCAAGCGTACCCCCCTGTCCGCATATCGGAATGTGCGGAAAAACGGTCTGATCGCCATTGGTCTGGACGATGGGGATGAAATTGCAGCAGTGCGCATGACAGACGGCAGCAGCCAGCTGATGGTTGCCACCCGGAACGGCATGGCGCTGCGGATGGAGGAAAGCTGCATCCGGCAAATGTCCCGGTCTGCACACGGCGTCCGGGCGATCCACCTGCGGGAAGGGGATCAGGTCGTATCCATGGCGAGAGTCCGGGAGGGGGCAACCGTCCTCACCGTCACCGAGCAGGGCTTTGGCAGACGGACGGAGCTTGACGCTTACCGGCTTCAGAACCGGGGCGGCTATGGTCTGAGCAACTACAAGGTGGATGCGGAGCGTGGCTTTGTATGCGGCATCAAGGTGGTGGATGAGGCAGATGACATCATCCTCATTTCCAGCGACGGGATCATCATCCGGATCCGCACCAGCGATATCCGGATCATGAGCAGATACGCCAAGGGCGTTCGGGTGATGCGGGTCAGCGAGGACGCCAAGGTGGTGACCTTTACCCGGGCGGAGCATGACGATTCCGCAGAGATCCAGTCGGTGGAGCAGCTGTCGGAGGAGGAGCTTCAGGCACAGCAGGCGGACGCTGCCGCAGCGGAGAAAAACGAAGTGATCCCGGAGGATTCCGGTGAGGAAGCGGAGGAGTAAGCAGCCCATGGAACAGTCCATTCCCAAGAAGCTCGGCATGCTTGCACTGCTGACGGCAGGGAGCCTGTTTGCCCAGACCCTGCTGTGGGTGGCTTATGACTATTTCCGGATGCAGGTGTGGGTCATGGGGGCGCTGCCCCTGCTGATCTGCCTGCTGTATCACGCCGTACAGCTGGATTCCGGTACGGACAAGCTGATGGGCAGACGGTTCGTGTTTGCCGGGGCGTGTCTATTGCCCCTGTTGCTGGGGGCGGCGCTGGGCTTGTGGATGTACTGGAAGTATCCGGGGCTGGAGGTGTTCGGCGGTACCGGCTGGGGCGGCGGCGTGATCCAGGAGATCATTGCCAAGTACTCTGCCCGGTATCTGTTGACCTCCGGGTATCTGATCCTGTTCGCCGGGTTGGATGCGGTGTATCTTTTGCGGCGAACATGAGGACAGGGCGCAAGCCCTGTTTTCTTTTTGTGCGATCGTTTTTCATGATGTGGTTTGGCTTTGGTGACCGTTTGCTTGTGTGTTTTCTTTTATGCTCTGCGTGCTGTTTCTAC
>NZ_FR894801.1:0-3125 GCF_000434255.1 Ruminococcus sp. CAG:379
GGGCTTTGTGCGGTATTGCCTATAATATATATAGTATTCCCCGGCAGAAAATAGAACCTGTCCGGGAAATTTCAAAAAACCCTTGACTTTGGACAAGGAAATATGGTATACTTGTATTACCTCTTTCAGAGGTTTTATTTTTGTGCCCGGAAACGGATCACGCCGCCCGGCAGCCGCTCTGAACTGAGGGAGGCAAACACGTCTTTCCCCACGGAAGACAGTAATAATAGGAGGTGCCGATATGAGAGTTAAGGTGACTTTGGCTTGCACCGAGTGCAAGCAGCGCAACTACGTTTCCAAGAAGAACAAGAAGAACGATCCGGAACGTATTGAGATGAACAAACACTGCAAGTTCTGCAAGAAGCATACCTTGCACAGAGAAACAAAGTAACGGAGGGTACGGCATGGCAAAGGAAGAAAAGGAAAAGAAGGCCTCCGGCGACGGTCGGTTCAAGCGCTTCTTTAAAGGCATTGCCAAGTGGTTCCGTGACCTGAAAAGCGAATTCAAAAAGGTTTCCTGGCCCACCCGGAAAACCGTATTCGACAACACCGTTGTGGTTCTCGTGACCATGCTTCTGACGGCGCTGTTCGTGGGCGGTCTGGACGCAGGGCTGCTGAAGCTGTTTGAACTGGCTTTGCATGGCTGACCCGACTGAACTGGAACTGAAATTTAAGGAGGATGCAAAATGGCAGAGGCTGCAAAGTGGTATGTGATCCACACCTACTCCGGCTATGAAAACAAAGTAGCACAGGATATCGAAAAGGTCGTGGAAAACAGAAAGCTGCATGATCTGATCCTTGAGGTGAAGGTTCCGACCGAAAAGGTAACTGAGATTACCGACGGTAAAACCAAGGAAGTAGAGCGCAAGACTTATCCGGGCTACGTTCTGCTGAAGATGGTTTACACAGACGATTCCTGGTACGTTGTCCGTAACACCAGAGGCGTGACCGGCTTTGTCGGCCCCGCATCCGAGCCTACGCCCCTGACGGAAAAGGAAGTGGCTGCCCTTGGGGTAGAGACTGGCTCCACCGTACAGGTCAACTTTGCTGTGGGAGACAGCGTCAAGGTCTCCGGCACCGCAATGGACGGCTTCGTAGGCATCGTACAGAGCATCAACCTGGAGGATCAGACCGTAGACGTGATGATCTCCATGTTCGGGCGGGAAACCCCCGCTACTCTGGCACTCAACCAGGTAATCAAGCTGGATGACTGAGCATTGCTCACAAGATGAAACAAATGGCGACAAGCCAAAAGTGGGAGAGATGAAATCAAGCTCATCTCGCATTCACCACAATTTATGGAGGTGCGTTAAGCATGGCACAAAAGGTTACTGGCTACATCAAATTGCAGATCCCCGCAGGTAAGGCAACACCTGCTCCGCCGGTTGGTCCTGCTCTGGGTCAGCACGGTGTAAACATTATGTCCTTCACCAAGGAATTCAACGAGCGTACAAAGAACGATATCGGCATGATCATCCCGGTTGTAATCACCGTTTATGCAGACCGTTCTTTCTCCTTCATCACAAAGACTCCGCCGGCTGCTGTTCTGATCAAGAAGGCATGCGGCATTGAAACTGCTTCCGGCGTTCCCAACAAGACAAAGGTTGCAAACATCACCAAGGAACAGGTTCAGAAGATTGCTGAAACCAAGATGGCTGACCTGAACGCAGGCTCCCTGGAGGCTGCTATGAGCATGATCGCAGGCACCGCTCGTTCCATGGGTATCGTTGTTGTTGACTAAGACCAGAGGCATGATGCAGTGCTGCGTGCGCTGATTCCTGACTTCTGAACGGTGGGAGGAAATCTTTCCGCTAACCGGACACGCTATAAGCATCCGGTATCACCACTATTATTAGGAGGAAAATAGAATGAAACACGGCAAGAAATATATCGACAGCAAAAAGGCGATCGATACATCCAAGCAGTACGAGTCCGATGAGGCACTGGCTCTGGTATGTGCGAACGCAAAGGCAAAGTTTGATGAGACCATCGAGATCCATGTACGTCTGGGCGTAGACTCCCGTCACGCTGATCAGCAGGTTCGTGGCGCAGTTGTTCTGCCCAACGGTACCGGTAAGAAGGTACGTGTATGCGTATTCTGCAAGGAAGACAAGTATGAGGCTGCAAAGGCAGCAGGCGCTGAATTCGTTGGCGGTCAGGATCTGGTTGACAAGATCACCAAGGAAAACTGGATGGACTTTGATGTTGTCATCGCTTCTCCCGACATGATGGGTCTGGTAGGCCGTCTCGGTAAGGTGCTGGGTCCCCGTGGCCTGATGCCGAACCCGAAGGCTGGTACTGTTACACCGGACGTTGCCAAGGCAATCACCGAAGCAAAGGCTGGTAAGATCGAGTACCGTCTGGACAAGACCAACATCATCCACTGCCCCATCGGCAAGGCTTCCTTCGGTGCTGATAAGCTCAATGAGAACTTCAACACTCTGATGGACGCAATTGCAAAGGCTAAGCCGGCTGCAACCAAGGGTACCTATGTAAAGTCCTGCACCCTGTCCTCTACCATGGGCGTTGGTGTTCCGGTTTCTACTGCAAAGTACGCTTAAATCAAGCAAATATCACCAGGAGCGGATATTTCATCCGCTCCTTTTTTGTTGTCCCTCCCTTGACAAGCCTGCAAAATATGTGTATACTAGAAATGAAAATCATTTTCAGTTTGGAGGAAGCCTATCATGCACCTGCTCAGCTGTGAGCACATCACCATGCAGTATGACGGCAGGAATGTCGTCAACGATATCTCCTTTTTCCTGGATCCCGGGGACTACCTTTGCATTGTCGGGGAAAATGGCTCCGGCAAAAGCACTCTGATGCGGGGACTCCTGGGACTCAAGCCCCTGGCTGGGGGAAACGTAATTTTCGGGGATGGACTCCGCCGGCAAGAGATCGGCTATCTGCCCCAGCAAACCGCTGTACAGCGGGAATTCCCCACCAGCGTGGAGGAAGTGGTGCGCTCCGGATTGCTGAATCGGTGCGGCATGCTCCCCTTTTACAATGCACAGGCACGAAAACGGGCGGATGGAATCATGGAACGCCTGGAGCTTACGGAGTTGCGCCGCCGCAGCTTCCGTGCCCTGTCCGGCGGGCAGCAGCAGCGTGTGCTGTTGGCAAGA
>NZ_FR894801.1:3137-7892 GCF_000434255.1 Ruminococcus sp. CAG:379
TGTTGGCAAGAGCCCTGTGCGCAACGGGAAAACTGCTGTTGCTGGACGAACCGGTATCCGCCCTGGATCCGGTGGCAACGGCGGATTTCTATGCGCTGATCCGGAAGCTGAATCGGGAGGACCACATTGCGGTCATCATGATCTCCCACGACATCCAGGCAGCCGTCAAGCAAGCCAACCGGATCCTACATCTGGACAGCACCCTGCGTTTCTTCGGCACCACAGCGGAATATCTGCAATCTGACGTGGGACATGCCTTCTGCGAAGCATAAACAAAGCCGTATGCTTTTAAGCATACGGCTATTTTTCACGCAGTCCGGAGAAAAACCTCTGAAGCTGTTCCTTGCAGGCATCCTCCAGCAGTCCACCGGTCACTGCCGGCTTATGATTATAGGGCAGGGCAAACAGGTTGATCACCGAGTCCGCCGAACCAGCCTTGCTGTCATAGGCGCCAAACACCACCCGGCGCACCCGGGCGTTGATGATGGTGCCGCAGCACATGGGACACGGCTCCAGGGTCACATAGAGGGTGCAACCGGACAGCCGCCAGCTACCGAGCGCCAAAGCCGCCTGCCGGATGGCAAGCACCTCTGCGTGGGCAGTGGGATCATGATCCACCTCCCGACGGTTGTATCCCCTGCCCAGGACCTCCCCTGTGGCATCCTGCACCACCAGCGCCCCCACCGGGATCTCCCCCAGTGCAGCAGCCTGCTCCGCCAGCTCCATGGCCTGGCGCATATACGCAAAATCGTCCATATATCCCCCTACCCCTGAAAGATCTGAAGCATGCCCAACAGGATCATCACTGCCACCCAGGGCAGCATGGTAGTACTGGAAAAAAACGCAGCCAATTTATCCTGGGTGGACAGGTACAGACATTGATTGCATATATATGCCTTGGATTTCCGCTGCTTGCGGATCAAGGTCATCACCACAAAGGACACCAACGCCACCAGAGTTACCAGCACGTAGATCCGGTGGATCAGATGCCGATCCACCTGGTTGGAATCCAGTGCCAACTGCCCGAAGGTGGTCAGCACATAGGCGATCCGGATCAGATAACAGCAAAATAAGGAACCGGTCCGGAGCATAAAATAGCCGCAAAGCAATCCCAGCAGCGCTTCTCCGATCCGATAGGGCAAAGAATTGGGCTGCAAAAAGGCGATCAACACAATGATGGAAACTGCGAATTTATCCCCGAACTGCCGCAATACCGGCAGAAGCATGCCCCGGTACAGCATTTCGATCAGCATGGAGGCAAAGGTGATCTCGTACATAACGTAGACCAGCACCGCCTTGCCGTTTGTATAGGAATACAACAGCTGTTGGGACAGCTGGGAGGTGCCCGTCAGACCACTCAGCACACATACCGCCGTGCCCACCAACAGCGCCAGAGCGGATCCTTGCAGCACGTCAGAGGAGGCGGTAGGACGATAGGAGGCACACACGGAAAAGGGCAGCCGGAAGCAGTATTGCAGCACCAATGCCGTCAAAGCATACCGGAGGAAAATATCGATCATTTTCACAAATACGATTCCCCACTGGCTGCCATACATCTGGGTGGAAAACAGACTGCCGGACACATGAAAACCCAGCCGCTGAAAGATCCGCACCAGCAGGGCACTGCCCCCCAGGTCGCACAGCAGATACACCAGCAACGCAATGCCGATGACCTTGCCCACCCGGCGGAGCGCTGTTCGTGTAGCCTCCGCAGCGCCGCTGTTCAAGAAGCCGGTACCCTCCACATACACCCGCTCTTTTTTGTTCTTCATAAACCGGAATGCATAGTGGGATTTGGAAAACCGCCGCCAATCCTGATAATCCCGGTTGTATCGGTCACTGGAGGAGTTAAACCGGAAGTCCCGTACAACATCCAGAATATCTTCTCCCTGCGTCTCTTCCTCCGGCATCTTCTCTCCCCCCTCTCTGCGTATTTATTCTGCATATTTATTTAATTATACCGGATGTGGAACACGGAAAGCAGTGAAATCATGTAAAAAAAACAAAGATATTTTGTGAATTGCATCTAATCTAAAACATGTTTCCACCCGCTTGACTTTCACAACATAACATGCTATAATGAAAGCGTTAAAACAGATGGAGGTTTATATGATCTATTGTCAAAACTGCGGCAACCAATGTGCCGACCATACCCGATTCTGTCCTGTTTGCGGTGCACCGCTGCAAATCAGTACTTCCCAGCAGCCAAACGGTGTCTACTACTATCAGCAGCCAGTACAGGAGGACAAACCAGAAACCGCCCTGTGTGTGCTGAGCTTTTTCTTCTGGATTGTGGGCGTAGTGCTCTACGCAGTGAACGTGTCCACAAAGCCAGTCTCCGCCAGGGCTTATCTGAAATGGGGACTGATCTCCGTGGCAGTGAACGTAGGTCTGAGCCTGCTGGTAATGTTGATTCCCCTGTTGCTTGCTGTTTCCTCTGCATAAGCAACCCCTCCCTGCACACTCCATACAAAACAAAAGGCGGTTCATAGGAACCGCCTTTTTGCTGTCTTAGGACATTTGCGACATACGATAGTACAAATAAAATGCTGTCACAAGCTGCTTCAGATTCTCCGGAGCAGCTTCACTTTCCAGTACTGCACGCACATAGCATGTGGGCTGATACTTCAGTGTGTAATCGCCGATCACACAGTCTGCCACGGTCACGCCGAAGCCTGCCGCAAGATCCACATAGTAGTAATTGCCCTTGTTGCCGGTAAAGCCGTATGCGGAAACATCCGTGCCCTTTGCAACCTTGAAATAATGTCTGAGTACGACATCGGACTCCAGCAGCAACGTGGAGCCGTAGTAGGAAATGCCCTCCGGCAATTCGCCGTCCGCTACATACACTTCCATCGCCAGAGTGTCTGCTGTCACCTGGCTCATTTCCTTTGTTGCACCCAGGGTCTCCCCTGCAAAGTATGCATCCGCATAGGTGCCATACTGCATCAAAGTCCGAACCAGACCAACTGTGTAGTTGTTGTATGCGTCACTGTTGTCCAGGATCTCGTTTGCGTAATCCTCCACGGTAAAGCTGTAAACCGTGCTCTTTACGGTATCCGTAATGATCTGCGCCTTGATCTTGGAGGCCATTTCCTTGGCAGACACCTGACAGGTGAATACATAGTACTGCTCGCCGTCTACCTCATCCTGCGCAGCGCCCCGCACAGACATTACCTTGGTTGTCCCGTCGGGCAAAGTAAACTGCATGTATGCACTGTCATCTGCAACGATCCGGGGATCCAGCATCATGTAGAAGTTTACGCCGATGCTGCCGTTCAGCGTCAGGGAATGACCCGCCAGATGCGTTCCCACATTGTTTCTGAAATAGCCGCAGTTTTTGCAAACGCCGTTTACATAGGAATGCGCCGGTACAATATCTTCATTGACGTTTCTGTACACCTGCGTGGGAGTATCGGATGCATCACAGGACAGGTAAAAATTGCACTG
Source organism: Ruminococcus sp. CAG:379 (assembly GCF_000434255.1). NCBI lineage: Bacteria > Bacillati > Bacillota > Clostridia > Eubacteriales > Oscillospiraceae > Ruminococcus > Ruminococcus sp. CAG:379. The sequence continues at coordinate 6,588 of NZ_FR894801.1, forward strand.
GTAAACCTTCGGTCCGCCCACAGACGGGTACTGCGCCGATACTGCGCTGCTCAGATTCTGTCCCCAGTCACCGCCCAACCGATAAGCTGCTTCGCCGATGGCAAAAGCCTCTGCGGACAGCTTACTAGCCTGGTAGTAGGTGGAAGCGGAATCCTCCAAAGCGTAACAGTTTGTAATGGTAATGTAAGAGGACGCTGCGCAAATGGCTTGCCCAGTCACGGTACCCATGTTGTAGCAGTTTACAATGCCCCCATATCCGAAGCCGCAGATACCGGCAGCGTTTTTGACACCGCCAACCCTACCTCTGTTTGCACAGTTGCTGATTGTGCTGTAATACTGTCTGCCGCAGATACCACCAGCATACTCTTCTGTGCCGTTGATGGTGGCAGTGCTGTAGCAGTTTTTAATAGCGCTGTAGTAGCTGTATCCGCAGACAGCTGCTACCTCAACCTTTGCCTGGAAGAAGGAATCGATCACGCCCAGATTGCAGATGGTGGCTTTATCAACTTTTCCGAACAGTCCGACGCTGGTTTTGCTGTCGTTGAAATACAAGCCGCTGATGGTGTGATTCTGTCCGTCAAAGGTGCCGGTGTAATTGGCGTAATTGTCTCCCTCCACACCGGAGATGGGCGTCCATTTTCTCAGGTTGCTTGGATCGCTGATGAGATTTCTATCAGCATCCAGAACGGTTTCGTTGACTACAATGTCCGCTGTCAGAATGCCGTTGGCGCCCATATTCTGATCCACGTCCGCAAGGGTGCCGTTGACCAGAGCTGCAAACCAGTACAGCTGTCCGGCGTTGGAGATCTCATACGCTCCGTCTGCATTCAGCATCGCTGCCTCATACCCATCACACCGCACACAGAAGCCGTTGTCATTGTAGCTGTGACCCAGCATCTCGCCACTTGCAAACAGATCCGCTTCATCGGTGCTGATCGCATCGCAACGTGCGCAGGACTTATGATATTGTGCAGCGTGTGTGCAGTCCACAGGGGTATACAGAGTCGCATCTGAAACAGTTTCTACAGTGAAATCATGTCCCAGAGCGTCCCCGTCTTCAAACAGATCTGCTGTGTCCGTACTGATGACTGCGCAGCGGGAACAGCACTTATAGTACCGTGCCGGTGTGGTGCAGTCTGCCGGTGCATAAAATGCGGGGTTGGAAACGTTTTTCTCGGAGAAATCATGCCCCAGAGGGCCACCGCTTGTAAACAAGTCATCCTCACTGGTGCTGATGAAACCGCATGCGGAACAGCTCTTATAGTACTTTGCCGGATTGTTGCAATCCGCAGGAGTATGCAGGGC
>NZ_FR894802.1:0-3479 GCF_000434255.1 Ruminococcus sp. CAG:379
GCCCTTTGAACGAGCTTTAACGCTCGTTTCCCATTCGTGTCCGCAAGCGCCTTTCCACCACACTCTTTTATTTGAACCGAAGGTTATCTTATCAGGCGTCAGCGGTAAATTCCTCTCTGACCATTCAGGAATTAGCTCCGGGTGAACGCTTGCTAAACTGTTGCTCATAGTATAACCACCCCTTCCTCTGTGATTATCCTCATTATATTGAGAAAAACAGGATTGGTGTAGTTTGCGATGTAGTCCGAAAACTATGAGAAATGAAAGAAGCTCCTGAGAAGCAGTAACTTCTCAGGAGCTGTGTGAAACTTAAAATTATGCGATTTTTTAGTCTCTGCACCGTTTTTAGCACCGATTGGTGTAAATTTGGTGTAAAGAGGTAAATTTATTCGGTTTAGAAAGTCCCGAAACCCGCATAAACACTGGGTTTTTTCGACTTTTACTTGTCAATAGGCTTCATTGTCGGGAACAGCAGAACATCCCGGATGGATGCGCTGTCAGTCAGCAGCATCACCAGACGATCCAGGCCAAAGCCCAATCCACCGGTGGGAGGCATGCCATATTCCAGTGCGGTAACGAAATCCTCGTCCACGGTAGCATTGTTGTTGCCCTGGGCACGCTTCGCAGCAACCTGCCGCTCAAAACGCTCCCGCTGATCGATAGGATCGTTCAACTCAGAGAATGCGTTGCCCATTTCACGAGCGTAGATGAAATACTCGAACCGTTCGGTAAATGCAGGATCAGTGGGCTTCCGCTTTGCCAGGGGAGAATTCTCCACCGGATAATCGTAGATGATGGTGGGCTGAATCAGCTTTTCTTCCACAAATGCATCAAAGAAGGCGATCAGCACATGCCCCTTGGTGGCAGCATCTCCTTCGTCCACTTCCACGCCCTTTTCCTTTGCCACGGCACGTGCCTGTTCATCCGTTGCCCAATCGTTGTAATCCACACCGGCATACTTCTTCACAGCCTCCACCATGGTCAGACGCTCCCAGGGCCTGCCCATGTCGATCTCCACACCCTGGTAGGTGATCACATCACTGCCGCATACCTTCCGGGCAATGGTCCGGTACATATCCTCGATCAGATTCATCATGCCAATATAGTCGGTGTAAGCCTGGTACATTTCAATGGAGGTGAACTCCGGGTTGTGGGAGGTGTCCATGCCCTCGTTCCGGAAGATCCGCCCTACCTCGTATACCTTTTCAAAGCCGCCCACGATCAGCCGCTTCAGATACAATTCGGTCTCGATCCGCAGATACATATCCAGATCCAGGGCATTGTGGTGTGTAATAAAGGGACGTGCGGATGCGCCGATCTCCAGCGTATGCAGCACCGGTGTATCTACCTCCAGATAGCCCAGATTGTCCAGGTAGCTGCGAACCTCCCGCAGGATCTGGCTGCGCTTGAGGAAGGTGTCCTTTACGTCCGGGTTGACGATCAGATCCACATACCGCTGCCGATAGCGGATATCCTGATCCTTCAGACCATGCCACTTTTCCGGCAGGGGCAGCAGGGACTTGGACAACAGTACAATGGATTTGGCATGTATGGAAATTTCGCCCTTGCGGGTACGGAACACAAAGCCCTCTACGCCCACGATATCACCGATATCCCACTTTTTAAAGTCAGCAAAGGCTTCTTTACCAATCTCATTCATCCGCACATAGACCTGGATCCGGTCAGAACCGTCCCGCACATCGATAAAATTCGCCTTGCCCATGTCACGCCAGCTCATAATTCTGCCGGCAATGTGCACGATCTTTTCCTTCTGGGTCTCCAGCAACGCATTGAGCTTTTCCTCATCGCCGGCAGCCTCAGCGATTATCCGGGCTTCCTCTTTTTCAAAGGCAGCCTTCAATTCTGCATTGTGGGCATCCACCGGATATTTCGTGATCTCATAAGGATTCTCATGCTTGACCTTTAATTCATCCAGCTTTTCCAGGCGAACCTTCTTTAAAATATGGACATCCTGCACTGCTTCTTCCAATGCAGCGCTGTTTTCTACTTCACTCATGCAACTTTGCGGCAGCCCGGCGGCTCCGCACACTCCTTTCTGTTACTTGGAAATTGCTACAACCTCAAACTCCAACTCACCGGCGGGTGCCTCTACCAGGAAGGTATCGCCCACACGCTTTTTCAGCGCCGATTTGCCGATGGGAGATTCGTCAGAGATTTTTCCTTCCTTGAAGTTTGCCTCGTTGGTACCTACGATCTGGAGCCGCTCGATCTTGTCCGTGCCAACCCGGCGAATCTCAATGATGGAGCCCATACCGATCTCGTCCACGGAAATGTTATCATCTTCCACGATCTCCGCATTTTCCAGGGTGATTTGCAGCTCGGCAATCTCCGCTTCCAGGATGCCCTGTTCGTTTTTTGCCTCATCGTACTCTGCATTCTCGGACAAGTCGCCGAAGGAACGTGCCTCTTTCAGTTTTTGTGCTACTTCCGCACGGCGCACGGTAATCAGATAGCTTAGCTTCTGTTCCAGCTTTTCGTAACCCTCACGGGACATCTGCTTCTTTGCCATAGTAACAACTCCTCATTCACTTCAATATCAGGTTACACCTATACAATATATTAGTATATCAGATTTTTGCCGCCTTGTCAATAAAAAGCGAAGCATCTCCGTTTTAAAACATTAAATCAAGTATACTAATTTTAAGAAAAATGAGGGCTTTATACAATACAAGTCCGGTCTATGTATCAAACATTGGAACTGTAAAAGGTTAAGTTAAGGCAACGCCGCATAAACTTTGTCCGATGTTGCCCTAAGTACAATCGTAATCATATAAGCTGCTATACCAATCAAAGTGATCGTGAACCCGAGGTTCATGTTTTTCTCTATGATATCTGGAGAAATGACTTCGATGAACTTATCCGTTATGATCAATGAACCCTCTTCGGATTTCAGAGTTTTGGTATTAATAATGCTTGCATCATATTTGCTTGCATCGCAAACGATTCCACGAAATTCAACTTTTTCATTGGAATATTCATCATAAGATGAACTATCATTTTCTTCAGTACGATTATAAAACTTAGCGAAAATCTCTTTGTATTGCAGAGGAACTTTTATTGTAACACACTCGTCACCAATTATACACCAATAAATATCTTCAGCATTTTTATCCATACCGGTATTTGACATACCACATATTTTATTTGTTGAACCACAGAAATAAGTGCCGTTTGGAGAGCTTGAGACCGTATTTATCGCCCCTGCACTGTTGATCTTTACTGAAGTGTTCAGACCGTTACACATTATAATGATTCCGGCAACAACCCCGATTACTCCCAATAGACGTATAACATTTATCAATGGGCTCATCCGGATTCTCTTTATTTCACTTTTTAACAGAGGATCATTGTCTATCAAACTATATTCAGCAATCACTTCGTTGGAAAGAGACTCGTCCTTTTTTAATTCGTTGATAATAAAAAAAGCATGAAAGGTCGGGTATCCGTAAAGCGAGTTG
>NZ_FR894803.1:0-6055 GCF_000434255.1 Ruminococcus sp. CAG:379
TATTTTATCACATTCTTTTTTGTCAAACAAATCGGGTATGGGGGCAGCGCTGTCCGCAACATATTGTGTCTGCACCGCAGCTGTCGTGCAGGTGACGCTTTGAGAAACACTCAGCGGTACGATCTGCTGCAAGAGGAAGTCGGCTCTTTTCAGCAGTTCTTTTCTCACCACATTCAGGCGTGAGTAGTATGTGTGCTGGCTGGGCAATTCAGCTCGTTTCAGCAGTTCTTTTCTCAACACATTCAGGCGTGAGTAGTATGTGTGCTGGCTGATACCTTTTTCCTTGCACCAAGCAGTTACGGTCATACCACTGCTCTGGCATTCCTGTATCTGCTCTGCCCACTCCCTGTGATGAAGCTCGGTCTTTACTTCTCTGATCGTTGGCATTTTTCTCAGCTCCTTTCCGGTAGAACCCTTTGGAACTATTTTAACGCATTTTTACAGCCTCGTCAACGTATGGGTGTGGTTGGCGGTTACAAAACAACCCATATTAATGTCAAAATTCGACCAATTATACTCTCTGAGCGAAGATAGTCCGAGCACAAAAAGAAAAATCTCCGTCTCGCTTTTCTAGCGAAACGGAGATAAGAAAAAGGAGTACAACATTGCTTAGCAGCTTATGTTGTACTCCCGTCATAGCACATATGTTTTTCAGGCTGTCCAGTCATGCTCAGCAATCAAGGAAAATAAACACTATTAAAGTTGTGTTTCGTCGGTATTTGTTATCAAATGATTAATAGGATATCATTTTAGTTTTCTAATAAATCCCTTTGCCGGAAAATCAGGATACAGAAACTCCCAGATGCATCCGCATGATTGACACTGATACCATTTTGTTGCATACCATTTGAGTTCTTTCTGTTCTAAGGTAGAATATCCTGTATGATACGGCTTGCTTACTGGTATTTCTATAAAAACACCATTCGCAACTTGATTATGACAAAACGATTTCATTTCTTCAAACAGTTTAAGAGAATTGATATCAGTATCAAATCGCTCCATACAATCGCATTTCAATTGAACCAATTTGCATCGACCTCCGGAATGTAAACTTGATTTCCTCCACCAAGCAATTGACCAGCACCACCATTAATGATTTGTGGACCAGCCACGCCTTCATAGATCACAGTTCCTTTTGGTACAGTAACTTGTGTCATATTGGTGGCGTAATTACCCCAATCTGGATTTAAAGCCAAATCCAATTGGGTTTGCATTACGCCATTTTGAGGTGTTCTTGTCATATACGACCCCACTTTATATTTCGGATCAGAATACATTCTATAAAAATTCGTATCGCTTGAAAGAGGATAAGCATAATACGATGAACTACGGAATGAATTTGCAACATCATTGCTTAATGGACCGGGATTCATGGGAGAATATCTAATAACATCCGTAGATGCTGCTGGCGTAATCTGACTTCTTAGCCATGCATTTATATTCGATGAATTCGATATTCCCCAAGTAGCAGCACCAAGCGCTCCACCAGTTGTTGCGCCAAACAATGTATTATCAATTAATTCATTAGGATCGCTGTATCCATACAAGCTCTGACGCATAGCTGTTGAGGCATATGAGCTTACTCCTCCCGAAATAATGCCAGTTCCAATTACAACATTAGCACTCGAAAGTGAGGCTGCAGCTGCCAATGAACTGCTAGCACCAGCTGTTGCAACTGCTGAACAAACTCCTGCGGCAGCACCGCCTGCTAAACCACCTGCTGCACCACAAGCCGCTGAAATTGCCACATCTTTTCCGTTTATAGTTCCAGTTGTACAATATTGTATAGTTGCTGATGATCCTGCACCAACCGCAGCACCTATAATAGCACCTATTGCCAAAGCAGTTAAAATGCCAATGTGACCCGATGGATCAGCCAAAACAATGGGATTATTTGTGCAATAGGTATATAAGTTTAAACTAAGAGGGGCACCGATTCTACCGACATATGAGTCCCTTGAAATAAATCTACCAGTAACAGGATTATAATATCTCGCTCTCAGATAAACCGTGCCTGTTTCAGTATCATAATACTCACCACAATAACGAAAGGCATTTGAATCAGAATCATCAATATTCTGCTCCACACCAAAAGCGTCATATACATAAGACTTGGTAAGCTCACCGGCAGTATCAAGCAATGCAGTTACATCACCATGTGCGTTTTGCAGGTAGTAGGTGTAGTCATCCGAAGCACCGTAGTTGAACTCGTACTGTGCCAGCAGATTTGTGCCACGCACATAGCAGGTTGCTGTATAGTTACCCGTTACATCCGCAACAATCTGGCCGCCAACCCAGATATGAGTAATGGTTGTGCCATTTACAGTCTTGCTACGGCGCATACCATCCATTCTGTAGGTGTAGCTTGCAGTGTTTTCGTCATCGGAATACGAAATCAACTGATTCAAACCGTCATATGCATAGTTCTTGACATTACCCTCATAATCCGTTACTGTCAGTTGATTGCCGTTTGCATCGTATGTGTAAAGCGTTACCTGAATGTTTGCATCAGGGATAAGGGCAAGCTCATCAGCCTCCGGCAATGTTTTGGTTTCACTCTGAAGCAATCCGGTATAGTTACCATCAGCATCGTTATAGTTATAAGTGGTAGTATACGGTGCATCACCGCTGACAGTCATAGAAGCACGGTTGCCGAACTGATCATAGGTGTAGCTGTAAACCGTCTCGGTATTGCCGTTTGTTACAGTTTCAGTGGCAAGACGACGAATGCCATCATAGGTGTAAGCAGTCGTGGATTCTACGCCATTTACAACGCTTGTTTTCTGTGCATCGGAGCCATCCAGATAGTAAGTATAGTGGTAGCTCTCAATGGTTTCACCGTTATTTGTGCTTACAAGATCGGTAATTCTGTTCGCATTGTTGTAAGAATAGTGTGTAACAACGCCGTTAGCAAGTGTTTCAGACAGCTTGTTGCCATTTGCATCATAGGAATAAGTAGCAGTCAGATCGCCATTTGTTGAAATGGTTGCAAGTCGCATTTCGCTGTCATAGGTGTAGGAAATCGTGCTGTACATCAGCAGATTGCTCTTTCCTGTAACGGTTCTTGCGAGGCTCTCACTGGAACCGACATAGTAATAGCCTGTAAACTGTGTGCCGGATTCCTGAATCAGTCTGCCCATCAGGTCATAGGTGTACCATGTTGTCTGTCCATTGCAAACGGTTCGGGACACCTGACCCATATTGTTGTAATAAGTGGATTTACTTATATCCTTGCTTCTATTACCGGTTTTTGTCTCGCTGGATACAACACGGTTCAGTGCGTCATAAGTGTTTGTAGTTACATACCCGTTGGCATCTGTTGAAGTCAGAACATTACCGTTTCTGTCATAGGTCATGCTGCCGGAGCAGTAACCTGTGCTTTCGTTTGTGGTTACGAGCCTGTTCCATGCGTCATAGGTGTAAGTTGTGCTGAGATAATCAGCAGAAGACACACCTGTCTGCATTTCAGTCAGAACACCGTCAGCATTGTAGAAATACTTGGCAATTGTTTCAGCATCATCTGCATCACCGTACTGATGCACCTGAATCAATCTGCCCTGTGCATCATATGTGTTTGCAGTGTAGCTGTATGCAGTAGCTGCGGACTGCTCATTGACAGTCTGCTTGACAAGAACCACATTACCATTCTTATCATAGGTATTTTCAGTAATGGAATATACGATGTTGCCGCTTGCATCCTTGGTAAAGGGAACAAGTGTCTTTACTACCTTACCTAATCCATTATAGCTGTATTTTGTTGTGTTGTCAAGCGCATCTGTTGTGCTACGAAGCGTTCCATTGGTATAATAATGACTGGTACGCTTCAATGTGCCGTTGGTATACTCCTTGATTGTATTTCCACGATAATCGGACTCTACAGTGTGAACTAAGGTCGTATTTTCATCTACATAGGTAGTTTTTGTAGTACGCAAACCATGTGCACTGTGCCATGCCTGGGTATCCAAAGCAGAATATTCAGGATGACTCATCCACTGAATGAATTCATAGGAAGTGGATGTGAGGATCTGCGTCTGCTCGGCAGATGTGCTTTCCTTAAATGCTGTCTGGATCTCACGTCCCAGGCCATCATAAGAAACCAGATTCTGTGTACCATTCGGATTTGTTGTTTTGATTACATTCCCATAGGCATTATAAGCATAGCTTGTTGTATTGCCAAGAGCATCTGTCTGAGCAATTACCTGATCAGCCGCATCATAGCTGTATCTGGTGTATTCTTCCTGTGTGTTATCTGCATCGTACTCAAAACCGTTATCCAAAGTAGCGTCATAGTAGTTCGGAGATACCTCTTTAATTTTTCTGTTCAGCTTATCGTAAACCACTCTGGTAACATTCGGTGTACCGCTGAGTCCGGCCGTACCATAGTCATAAGTGCGGATTACATTATTGAAAGCATCATAGTCATAGGTCTTAACATAACCCATGGATGTGGTTTCCCTGCTCACCATCAGTTGAGCATTGTATTCATAGGTGATTGTGCTTTCGCCGATGGAAATAGTTTTCGGCTGTCCCATTGATGTGCCAGAATCATAGTAGGTATATGTTGTTACATTGCCCACTGGATCTGTTTGTGTGGCAACCAAGCCTTTAATATTGCCAGCTGTGCAGTATGTATAGCTTGTAATTGCAAAATCATCTGCATGATTATTGAAATACTGGGTGTAGTCGCTTTCATAGGGGAATCCCCAGATATTATCCACAGGTATCAGACCCTGAGCGGATTTCAACAGTGTTACGCCATCTTCATCATAAACATTGATGGTCGGATAGTGGATAACACAACATCTGCAAATCCAACTGCATAGCCATAATTCTCAGTTTGGTCTGCAACAATTTTAAGCTGCTTGACACCTTCGATGGGAATTTCAAAATCAATAGGAAGAGCCCCACCCTTTATATCAATGACATCAATCAATTCGCCATCTCCGTAAAACACATAAGATACAGAATAATTGGTGTTGTCTACATTTCCAGCCTTACCGCTAATATAAGAATACTTTCCACTTAAATTATAGCTAGCATATCCATCATTAGGATATGTTCCAATTGTAAAGCCAGTACAATAATGTTCTCCTCCAAGTGAAAAGAACTCTTCTTTATTACTGCCGGAGTATTCTTTATAGTAAGAACCGTGCTCATATGATAAGATATCTTTACCTATATAGTCGTGTTGAACTACTATCTGGCACAACAGTTGCGACAAGCTGCAGCTTGCTTTCACTTCCTGCAAGTGTCAATGTAACTTCGGTTTCGTTAAGGGATATACCAACAGTATTCTGTGATCCGCCTCCATTTTCTATAAGGTTTCTCTTCATACCACAAAATGAAAGACCTGCTTCCTCTCCATTCATTAACCTTATCCCGATTGGAGTCCAAAGCTCATTTCCCAGATCTATATCCGCAGTCTGTGCATAGTAGCATTTGTTATACTTATTTGCAAAATACTCACTATTAATCAAATCCCGCATCTTTTCCAGCTCTTTTTTACTTGAAATAAGATAAGGATCTTCTGCTGTACCACTCCCCTTAAACTGATAAGGCTTGCTCTGCCATTCAAAAACAGGATAACCATCATTAATATTGTCTGCATCTAAAACATAAGGGGAACCTAATAGTTCTGCCGCTGAATCCCACATTTCCTTCGGTAATTTTTGACACCCCATAAAGCTGTTGGCATTTACTCCGCCGCTACAGCTTGTACTTAAGTAGTAGTTATTTTCAAATGTAATAACCGTACACAGGGGCTTTTTGGAGAAGAAGCTCGGACGAGAACTGCGTGCGGATGAAGAAGTACACCATATCGATGGTAACCATTTCAATAATGATCCGGACAATCTCATCGCCCTTTCCAAATCGGAACACGCCAAAATTCATTCTTCTTGGAAAGCGAGGGACGAGTATGGAAAATACGTTAAAACGCAGTCAGATTCATGAATACCAAAAATACTGTGTTGACTTTATTAAGTCTCATCCCGTAGGTGAGTACAAAGAAGACTTTCTACGTTCCTGCCGTCAGATCGTGGATATGCTTTCCGAC
>NZ_FR894804.1:0-20969 GCF_000434255.1 Ruminococcus sp. CAG:379
TGCAAGCGATGCAGTACTGAGCAAGCCATTCCGGATGAGGGTAAGTCGGCATTGGGACATGATTGGAAGATTGTGGAGACCTTGGATCCCACCTGCACGGAGAATGGGCAGCTAAAGCAAGTCTGCACACGGTGCAGTGCGGAGCAAACCGTCCCCGATGCGAATGCACCTGCACAGGGGCATCAATATGTGGACAACGTATGCCTGTTCTGTAAGCAGCCAGGCTTTACATTGATCCAACCGTCTGGCAGTGGTTCATCCAGCGATCCTTATCAGCTTAGCTGTGCAGAGCATCTGTACTGGCTGGCGGATCTGGTGAATAGTGGCAATAACAACATCCCGTATGCTGTTCTGACGGAAGACATTGTCGTGAACGAAAATCTGCTTCAGTCTTTGCAGTTCGATGAGAACGGGAATGTACTGAACGGAAATCAGTTCGCCACATGGACCCCCATCGGAACCAGAGAAAATCCTCTGATCCTGGAAAAAATAGACGGACAGGGGCATACCATCAGTGGCTTGTATTTTAATGATGCAGCAGCCTATAACGTGGGATTGTTTGGACACTCTTTGCAGGGCACGATCGAGAATCTGCACATTAGAGATTCTTATCTGAACGCATCACAGTGTGTGGGCGGTGTGTGCGGCTATATGGTTGATGGCAAAATGATCGAGTGCAGCTTCGATGGCATGATCAACGGCTCAGACACGGTAGGCGGTTTGTGCGGTTTAGCCGGGGGAGTAGATTTCACCAGTTGCAGCAATGTAGGCACCATATCCGCTTTTGAATATGTGGGTGCTATAAGCGGCAGCACCTCTGGCATAGTGCAGAACTGCTACTACCTGGAGGGCTGCAACGGAGCAAATACGAGTTTGAATGCATACGGAGAAAGCAAAACCGCAGAAGAATTCAAAGACGGAAGCGTCTGCACGCTGCTGGGCGGTCACCCCTATTATGATGAGAACGGCTTCTGCGTGTACTGTGACACCGGCTATCAGCAGCCTGTTAGGAATGCAGCCGGGCAGTATGAGATCTCCAGCGCCGGGGAGCTGTATTGGTTCGCGTCACAAGTCAACACACAAAATGCGAGCGCAAAAGCTGTCCTGACGGCGGACATCACCGTGAATCCCGATCTGCTCCAGTCCTTGCAGTTTGATGCAGAGGGGAACGTGACCAATGGGTCGGATTTCACAGCCTGGACTCCCATCGGCACAAGCAGTAGAGTTTACCAAGGAACCTTTGACGGACAGGGGCACACCATCAGCGGCTTGTATTTCAACGACAAGACACAGGAATTCATCGGTCTGTTCGGGTATGCGCAAGGCACCATTCAAAACATTCATGTTGCAGATTCCTACTTTAACGGAAAGGAATGCGTGGGGGGCGTATGCGGCCTCATATACCAAGGCGGTACCATGACCCACTGCAGCTTTAGTGGAACGGTAAGCGGAGTAGATGCAGTAGGCGGTGTGGTTGGGCAGAGCTACCGAGGTGCAGTTTCCGGCTGCAGCAATGTGGGCACGGTTTCCTGTTCCGGTCGTAATTCCGTTGGCGGAATTCTCGGCTTTGTATGGCACGGTACTGTACGAGATTCCTATTACCTGGAAGGATGCAACGGAGCGGGTACCGAATTTACCTCTACACAGGGCACAGGTACAAGCAAGACTGCCGAGGAATTCCGGAACGGAGACGTATGCACAGCCCTTGGCTATCATGCTTATTACACTGCCGATGGGTTCTGCGGATACTGCGATGCATATCAGGCAGCAGTGCAGAACGAAGCCGGAACCTACGAGATCTCCAATGCCGGACAGCTGTACTGGTTCGCAGACAAGGTAAACAATGACAACGAAACCTACGGCAGTGCGAATGCGGTATTGACCGGGGACATTACAGTGAACGAAGGGGTTCTGACGGCGGATGGACAGCTGGCAGAAGATACAAGCAAGTTCAGAGCCTGGACGCCCATCGGCACCAAGTATGATAATACCTCCACGGTCGTTCCGTACAACGGTGTTTTTGACGGACAGGGATATACCATCAGCGGGCTGTACTGCAACAAAAACGTAATGTACGGCGGTTTGTTCGGATATCTGGGGAGCGGAACGATCACCAATGTATGTGTTACGGATATGTACATTCAGACGGCAGAAGGCCATTCCGGTCTGTGCGCATATATGCAGAACGGCACCATATCCAATGTGCGTCTTACAAACGCACGCCTGCTGGTTGAGGAAAATGGCGGATTGGGCTGGTCTGGTCTGTGTGCGTATGCGGAGGATGGTACGATCTCCAATGCGCATGTTTCGGACACATACATCATGGTAGCTGGAAACAGTGCCGGCGGTATATGCGGCAGAATGGAAAAGGGCACGATTTCTGATTGTTCTTCTGCAGCTACCGTAGCAGCCGAAGAAAATTGGTCACACATTACCTTGGTCGGCGGCATATGCGGCGCAACCGACAGCGGTAAAATCGTTAACTGTTACAGCGTTGGAAAGCTCGCCGAAGTGAACAATGGCATATGCAGCAACATGGGGGAAGGCGCCTCCGCCATAAATTGCTACTATCTTTCTGAAACGGAAGAAAGCGATGCCTCTTGCGGTGGTACAGCAAAGTCAGCCGCAGCCTTTGCCAGCGGCGAGGTAGCATACCTGCTGCAGGATGACCGGACAGCGACTGTCTGGGGACAGGTGATCGGAACGGATGCATTCCCCATGCCAGGCAGTGCAAGGGTATACCAGATCACACACTATGCGGGCTGCAACAATACAAGTCCCTCTACAAACAGCTACAGCAATCTGAAGAAGGCAAATACCTTCGGTGCGCATGCTTATGTGAATAGCAAATGCAAGTACTGCGGCATGTTTGAAGATGGCATTGGAGCTAAGCTTGCCGGGTATACTCTGACGCTGAACGGCAGGATCGGCGTGAACTTCCACATTGAGCTGGATCAAAGCATCGCCAATGACCCGGTGACTTATATGCTGTTTACTTTGCCAGATGGCACCTTCCGGCAGATCTATGTGGATGATGCCACTACGACGGAGATCAACGGGGTTACTTATCATGTGTTCACCGTGGAAATGGCAGCCAAGGAGATGACTACTCAGATTACAGCGCAGATTTGCAACGGCAGACAGCAGGGAGAGCTGTACACCTTTACGGTAGCAGAATACGCAGACTACATTCTGGCAAACACAGAAAAGTATTCTCCCGAAACTGCGGCACTGGCACAGGCGCTGCTGAACTACGGTACTCATGCAAAGGCGTATTTTGACGGAGAGACGCTGGAGGCGACAGAGGAAATGAACCGTGTGACTGCGGATACTCTGGCGGATGCAGTGCCCACCATATCCGGTGAGCTGCCGGAGGGGATCACCTACTATGGTTCCAGCCTGTTGCTGGAATCCGGTACGGTGGTACGGCATTACTTCCGTGTGGCAGATAGTGCGGATGTAAGCGCATACGGCTTCACGGGGAACAAGGGCAAATATTATTACATGGATCAGGAAGCCGTTCCTGGTACGGTCAATCAGAACTGCGTGATCGGCGGATATGTCCTCAGCTACGATTCCATGTGTTATGTGCGCAGCGTGCTGGCAAGTGCGGATGCACCGGACAATCTGAAACAGGTGGTTACGGCTCTGTATCTGTACAACCAGGCAGCAATTGCGTATCAGCAGAATCCGGTTTCATAAATCCAACAAGCCCCATCGGGAAACCGATGGGGCTTTTGCAATCCAAGGCGGCACCCCACAAAGCTCTGTGCGGCGTTGTCTAAGAATTTTCCACCTGCTGCCCGATTTGTCTACTGACAGATCCGGCTGCGTGGTGTATCATAGAAATACACTGCAGGCAACACCACACAATCTTCGTGCGATGTTGCCTGAAAAACGGAGGGAAACCATATGCCAAGCAGAATCCAAATCGAAAATACATATCTTCTGCCGGGATTGTTCAAGGAACGTGCAGACATCAACAGAGCATATCTGATGGAGTTGAAAAGCGAAAATCTGCTCCAGAACTTTTTGCTGGAGGCCGGGGTCCGTACAGACCGGGACGTAACGGAGATGCATCTGGGCTGGGAGTCTCCCACCTGTCAGCTGCGTGGTCACTTTCTTGGGCACTGGCTGTCCGCCGCCGCCCTGCTGATTGCGCAGAACCGGGATCGGGAACTGAAAGCAAAGCTGGATACCATTATCGATGCGCTTGCCCGTTGTCAGGAACTGAACGGAGGCAGGTGGATTGGATCAATCCCGGAAAAGTATTTTGAAAAGCTGGAGAAAAACGAATACATCTGGTCGCCCCAGTATACCCTGCACAAGACCCTGCTGGGCTTGTATCACAGTGCCCTGTATGCCCAAAACCAAGTGGCATTGGAGATCCTGGGCAAGGCAGCGGACTGGTATCTTGAGTGGACGGAGAAGATGATGCAAAAAAATCCCCACGCTGTGTACAGCGGTGAGGAGGGCGGCATGCTGGAGGTCTGGGCAGGCTTGTACCAGCGGACGGAAGATGAACGCTACCTGACCCTTGCGCAGCGGTATGCCCATCCTTCCATATTTGGCAGGCTTGCAGATGGGGAAGATCCTCTGTCCAACTGTCACGCAAACGCCAGCATTCCCTGGGCGCATGGTGCGGCAAAAATGTATGAGATCACAGGGGATGCAGCGTGGCTGGAGCTTGTGAAACAGTACTGGAAATGTGCCGTTTCAGATCGAGATGCCTTTTGTACCGGTGGACAAAATTCCGGCGAGTTCTGGATTCCGCCCCGGAAGCTGGGCATGTTTCTGGGAGAGCGTACGCAGGAATTCTGTACGGTGTATAATATGGTGCGGCTGGCAGATTACCTGTTCCGCTTTACAGGAGCGCATGAATACCTGGACTATATTGAAAACAATTTCTACAATGGGTTCCTTGCACAGCAGAATAAATATACAGGCATGCCGACGTATTTCCTGCCTATGAAGGCAGGAAGCGTGAAGAAGTGGGGCAGCAAAACAAAGGATTTCTGGTGCTGCCACGGCACAACCGTACAGGCTCACACCATATATCCCCAGCTTTGCTGGTATGCGGACAAAGAGCGGAACCGTCTGATTCTGGCGCAGTATATTAACTCGGTCTGCAAGTTCAATGCCCATGTGACCATTACCCAGAGCGTGGATATGAAGTATTACAACGATGGGGCATCCTTCGACGAGCGGGATGACAGCAGAATGTTCCGGTGGTATATCAAGCTGCACGTCAAGGCGGAACAGCCGGAACGGTTTACTCTTTCTCTGCGGATCCCTGCATGGGTGGCGGGGGAGCCGGTGATCCTGGTGAATGGACAGCATGCAGAGGTTGAATCAGTGAATGACTTTGCCGAACTGGATCGGGTCTGGGAGGACGATACGGTGAATCTCTATTTCCCGGCGGCGCTGACCACCTGTTCCTTGCCGGACATGCCCCAGCTGCTGGCGTTCCGGGAGGGCCCCATTGTGCTGGCAGGACTGTGCGAATCCGATCGGGGCATTTACCTGGCGCAGAATGACCCCACGAGTGCACTGACCCCCGTCACGGAGCATACCTATGACACCTTTCCCTGGCGGCAAAGCGTGTACCGGACGATCCATCAGCCGGAAAACTTTGAACTGGTGCCTCTGTATGATATCACGGACGAGTGCTATACGGTGTACTTCACGAAAAAGTCCCTCAATTGATATTTCTCCGACTGAAGGAATGCTTGTACTGTGTAGGGCTGATGCCCTCCTGTTCCTTAAACATCTTCATAAAATATTTTTCATCAGAGAAGCCGCAGGAAAATGCGGCTTCTTTTATGGAAACACCGTAGTTGGACAGCAGGGTCTTGGCGGTTTTAATGCGCAGGCGGTTTGTATACCGCACAATGGATATTCCCATGCTGCGCTTGAACAGGGAGGACAGGTAATCGGCGCTGTATCCGATTGCAGCCGCAAGCTCCGGAAGATCGAAGGGGAGAAAGTAGTGATTTTTGATCCACTCCCTTGCGGATACTACAGGTCCCGGCAGGCTCTGGCTGATGCTGCAGGTTCGGAAATATTCCTGGGACAGCTCCATTAGCAGCAGACTGACTGCGTAATCAGACATGCTGTGGGTATACAGTTGCTCCTCCAGGGACAGATCCATCAGCTGATGAAACAGCTGTGCCGTTCTGCCGGAGGGGGAGGCGAATGCAGTTTCAGGCAGTAAATAGGAATATCCTTTCGCATCGTCCGCATGCACCGGCTCAAATCCCTGTTTTGTTCGGAAATGCGCCCAAAGGTAGGACAGGGAGCCTTCCGATGAGCGGAATCCGAAATGCTCCTCACCTGCCGGAAGCAGGATATATGTTCCGGCAGTCAGAGCAAAGGGGCTGCCGTTGGCGTTCAGGTACAGGGTACCCTTCGTCACCAGGATCAGCACTGTTTCTGCAAAGCAGCGACGGTGGTGCAGAAAACCGGAGGGGCTGATCAGCTGTCCGCATACCGAAAAGGGCAGAGGCTCCGGGGCTTTGCATCCAAGCATTCTCGGTTGGCTTTGTGTGACTTGAAACATCTTTTCCTCCATATTTGTATAGGCAGTTTCGCACAATCCCTGCACGATGCTGTCTGAACTATCTGCCTTGAAGTATACACGGGATGCAACGTTTTGTCAAGTGGAGAGTACCGTACCAGGAGTATTTCAATCCGGTTGCGATTGGGTCGATTTTTGCATACAATTGTACAGAAAGGGATTGCTTTTTTCATGAGAGTGTGATATAATTGGATTACAATCTAATCGAAACAAAATACTGTGCCGGAAACGGCTGAAAGGCAATGAAAAACATAGGGTAATACCGCACAAAGATTGTGGGGTATTACCAGATCCAAGTGCAGGAGGTAGTGTTATGAGAAAAGAGAAGCAGGTTGCCTGCCCGGAAACGGGCAGCGTCCGAAGCAATCGGCGAAAAGCGATCTTGACCGGTGTGCTGGCGCTTACCTTGATGTTCTCTGCCGCAGGGGGACTGACCGGGTATTGGTATTATCAGAACGCCAAGCATCATGTGACCGTATCCTTTGAGACAAACGGAGGCAGTGCGGTACGTTCGGTGACTCTGGACAAGGGCACCACTTTGCCCCAGGTTCCCTGCACCAGCAAGGAAAACAGCAGCTTTTCCGGCTGGTATTACGATGAGCAGCTGACCAGACCCTACAGCTCCGGGGATGCCATTGAGGTCAACACCAAGCTGTATGCTGCCTATGGGGAGACAGGCAATCGGGATCAGGTCTATGAAAGCAAGTCCGCATACCTGCCGGATTGTGGAGCCTCTGCGCCTCTGGTGATCCATGCGGATACGGAAATCACGTCGGAGAATCTGAGTGACTATCTGACGGTACAGTCTGACCTGGGCACGCTGCCGGATGCATTTGTGGTCGATCCTCTGGGGGACGGCAATTATCAGATCACCCCCAAGCAGGATTACCAGGCTGGCTGTGTGTATGACTTTTCCGTATCCAACGGGGCAACCATCGTCACCGAGGACAGTGCGTCCCTTACGTCCCTGTCCCAGCGGAGCCACAAGGACGAAATTGAAGTGGTGGAATTGCAGCAGTCCATCATTTATCTGGATTGGGACGCTGTGATCCGGGACGGTTCGGATTATCAGCTGTACATTCCCAAAAGTGATACATACACCCTTTCGGCGGACAGCGCATTCTGCCTGCTGGAGGGTTATGCAGAATGGGTCAGTGCCGGGGAGAATCCGGACACCTTCGGACAGCTGTTTGATGATTCTGCATTGTTCTTAACGGCGGTATCCGTTCAGGATGATTTTGCAGACCGGACACTGGACGGCAGAATGTTGAGCGGTGACACATGGTACTATGTGGAAGCGCAGGACAGTGAGCTGGAGGATGTTCTGGACACCGTTGATGTATACACCAACATGGAAGTTTCTGCAAAGGAGCTGCTGGATACCAAGGAGCTGGAGCAGAGTATCAGTCAGAGCGCAGGCGTAAGCCAGTTGGCTGACCTGCTGACCTGTGCAGTGCTGGAAAATGAACAGTTCCAGAAGCTTACAGGAGAGGCGAGCAGCGCAGAGGATTTTGCCCTGTTTTCAAGCATGACTGCATCCGCAGCGGATTTTGCGAAGAACCCACTGATGTTCCGGGATGGCCTGAGCATGGGCAACGCCAAGGGCATCAGCGTACCGGCAGGAAACACCGGCATTACCGTTAGCGTATCCTGGAGCCGGGACAGTGCCCAGAATCCTAATTTTCCTGGAGTGGACGCCAGCGATCCGGACAACAACAAGTGGTCTGCTTTGCGGGTAATCATCGGCATCCAGAGGGAGATCAAGGGGGTTGCGGTGCAGGCGTCCGTGGACGTTACCGAGTATCTGAAGGTCACCATGCAGGGCTACAAGGAGTGGGACGGCAGCAAGGTGAACTTTGACTATGCAGCCAATATGTACTCCCAGACCAATTTTGACTTTTATGTGCAGATCCGCACAGAGGGCTCCGAAAGCTGGGAGGATATTTCCGAAAGTGTCAACGACAGCATCAGCTCTTCGGATATGCTGGCAAAGTACCAGAAGATGATCAACGCAGACGGAGGCTATATCGACCTGTGCGATGTAGAAATCATAGGTAAGGATTTTTATGTCATTCCCGAATTTCCGATCTTTACGGTACATCTGGGTCTGAATTATGTACTGAAGCTTGATCTTTCCGCAGGGCTTTCCAGCAATTTCACCTACCTGGATGCGACCCAGGTGGGCATGCGGGGTAAAACAGGTGAAGGGCTTCATTCCTACAAGAATGAGCTGGTCGGGGCAAACCGGTATGCCTATAATCTGGATGCTTGCGGTTATCTCGGTGTCAAGACCGGCTTGAAAGGGGAGCTGCCCCTTTCCTTTACCGGATTCCGGAAGCTGGGCGAGGTGGGCATTGCCCTGGAGCTGGGCGCTTATGTGGACTTGTATGGCTATATGAGCCTGGAGATCACCAAGCCCCTTCAGTATTCCAGCAATGTGAACAAATCCTTTGCCGGCGGTTATTATATGGAAATGGGCATCTACCTGGAGGTGACTCTGCTGGCACGGTCCCAGGTCTTTGATGCAGAAGCCGGACTGACCCTGTTTGAGGAAAAATGGCCCCTGTACGCTACAGGCAATCGGTATATCCTATACAGTGTGGATGACACCAGCAACCGGGAATATTTCATGCATGCCAACAGTGCGGACATTCTGGATATCAGCGGTCTGAGCACCACCTGTCTGGATCTGAAAACCGGTGCGCTTACCAATGACGTGCCCCTCGGTGAGATCGGGGACTTTGTGGCACATGTGTCAGACAAAACATTTCAGTACAGCAATATGAAGCTGTCCATCGATGGGGAGAACTCGGAACTGAAGGCGAGAACCGCCACGGTTGACTTGTACTGCTCCATGCCCATGCTGTCCATGGCGGCGAAACATGCGGTGGAAGGATACATCTGTATTTCCACTCAGCTGTACTGGGCGGATCCCAGTCTGAATGTGACATCCATTGCGGACTTTACAAAGACACCGAAGGCAACCTACTGTCTGAAGTTCCCGGACGGTTCTACCAAGGAAGTGGCTGTGATGCAGACCCAGCTTGGCAAAAGCGTAGGACAGTTCGGGCTGAATAATTTGTCCCTGGATAAGATCTATCAGATGGAGGATGCACTGTACACGGAGGAGAACACATCCGTTGCAAGCTTGAAAAACTATGACAAGGAGCTGTATGACGTTTACATTTCCAAGGATACGGTGTTCTACCGGAATGCGGAGAGAAAGCAGTTCTATGTCAGCTTTGTATACTACGATGGGCTTGAAAAATGCTGGAAGTCCGATCTGCGGCTTTGCGGCGCAGGGGAGGAGCCGGTTCCGCCGGAGGCTGCGCTGCATACCAATGTACTGACCGGTTGGACAGGACATGATAATCTGACCGGGGAGGATCTGACCCAGCTGACCAAGCTGTCCGACGATCAGTATGCCTACGATCGTTACCGGTGGAGCACCATCGGTCAGGATCAGAGCCAGTCGATAAAGACCTACCGGGGCAGCGAGCAATGGCAGGTCACCAATGACATCGAGGGTTATTTCAACACGGGAACCAGCAAGCCCAATCGGGAGTTGACCTTCACCCAGACCTATGTGGCACAGTACCGGGACTGCACTGTTACGTTCCTGTATGGAACGGAGGAGGAACGGATGGCGTCTGCGGTGACGGTTCCCTTTGATACCACCCTGCTTTCTCCGACGGATTCTACATTTGTGGATAGCGCCGGTGTTCTGCTGGGCTGGGACTACAACGGGGACGGAGCCATTGACACAGAAAAGAATTCGGCTGGAACCATCATTCTGCCCCGGATCACCATTGACGGTATGGTATTCTATGGGGTTTATGAACAGCCCAACGTGACCATCCATGTGCAGCAGTATGATGTGGATCAGGCATGCTATGTGGATTCCGCCACATTCCAGGTGAAGAACAACCAGAACTTCACCTTCAACGGCGAGGAGGTATTGCTGGATGGAGAGCCGGTGATCCTGGATGGCGAAACTGTGGATTGCTTTACGAAGGCGTTGGATGTAGTGGGCGATTCAGACGCTGCAATCTTCACCGGCTGGGAAAAGCGCTTCCGGTTTGCTTCGTCCTGGTCTGCGGTCAATTTCACAGAAGGGATGCATGCATATTACCAGGAGTTCTATTTGCGACCCGGATATAATTTCAAATTAAACCTGACCTTCCTGCCGGCGGACGGCACTGCATTTACTGCGACTGTAGACGGCACGGAGCAACAACTGACCAGTCACAGCGTTTCCCTGTACCAGGGGGATATGTACGGCTGGTGGAACGATTTCAAATATAGTGTATGGTCCGGCAGTGAGGATGAGGTCACCAGATTTATTGGCTGGGACCGCAACGGGGACGGCGTTGTGGATTACTCCAATATTCAGTTTATTATGCCCAACAAGAGCATGACTCTTCGGGCAGTCTGCAAGACGGAAAAGATTCTGATCACCACCCGGATTCAGTCGCCGATTGCCTTGGACTTCCCGGAACAGATTGTTTCCTGTATCACAGATAATTCTGCGGAGGGCACATACGCCTATGTGTTTAACGGCACCTACAGTCAGTATCAGGTTCTGGATGATTACATCAGCAATCTGCCGGAAACCTCCAGATATCTGGACGAAGAAACCGGATACCAGGTTTTCTGTCACCGTTTTACAGGCTACAAGACCAGCTTTGACTACTATCCGAATGGCAAGGCGGTCAGCATCCCGGTATACAGTGAGATGACCATCCGTCAGGTGCATGTGGGACACACTGTCACCTTCCGGGCAGGCGAAAACGGATACTTTAATCAGAATGACGGCTCCACAGTGGCCGAATTTACCAGAACGCTGGACAATGGCACCTATCAGATCAGCGACTTTGTCAGTGGATACAGCACAAGCCCTCGCCGGCCTTCCGTAGGTACTTCTGACTTCTCGGTGGATTACTGGATGGACGAGGATGGAAACCGGATCGAAAATGATGCGTTCATCGTATCCAAGCAGGGGAGAGTTCTGACAGCCCATTGGATCAGCGAGACCAATGTGAACCTGAAGAGCGGCGATGTCAAGTACGGCAATTTCTTTGCAGGCAGCGGTGTTCTGGCAAATCCCAGAATGCGTCTGACGGAGGGTACACACAAATTCTCCGAGCTGACCAAGCCGGTGCAGAGCTATTACCCGGATAAGTGCCGGTATGAGGTAGTTGGCTGGACGGACAGCCGGGATACGGAGGAGATCGTACACGGGCTGGATGAGGAATTCACCATTACAGCCGGTGAAACCCCCACCTTTACCGCCCAGTGGGAGCTGACCGGTTTGGTGGTTCGCTTTGAAACCAGTGTTGCATTTAAGAGCGGCACCGGAGAAGCCCTGGTTCCCGGTCATGATTTCAACGAGAACCCCATTGTGATGCTCCCTGTGGGAAACTATAAGATCAGTGATTTCCCGGTTGTAGAAAATTGGATCGGTGGCAGCCAGGAATGGCGCTGTGTTGGCTGGAGGGATCAGAACGACAAGGAATATAAATTTGACGATCCGGATGCAGTGATCGCACTGGATACGTATGCAGTGACTCTGACACCCATCTGGGCAGGCACAAAAGCAACGGTTTCCTTCAATGCAAACGGCGGAATCTTCTTGGGCGATACGCAATATATGAGATTGACGTATACTGTGGGAGACCTTAACGAAGCGGATATGCCGCTGCCTACCCGCAGTAATACAGAATATGAATCCGGCGTCTTTGCCGGTTGGAAGTTCAAAGAATACACCAGTCAGCAGGAAACGATTGTTCCGGTTGGCGGAGTGTTCCATCTGGAGGATACCTATTATTATGCAGACGCCATCTGGAATACAGTGGAACTGAAGCACAACTACAGCTATGGCTATGACGAAACCCAGCACTGGGCAATCTGTGAAAACGAAAGCTGTGCGGATCCCATCGGTGCCAAGGAATCCCATACCGTTGGAGCGGACGGCATCTGTACCGTGTGTGGATATGGCTGCGTCACACCGCCCCTCCGAAATGGTGTGTATGAGATCTCCAATCTGGCAGAGCTGCTTGGATTTGCAAAGCTCGTCAATACAAGCGAAACCGGAGCAAATGCGATTCTGACCAGTGACATTGTAATCAACCGGAATATGCTGAACCAGAACGGAGAGCTGAACCGGAAGAATCTGATCACCTGGACGCCCATCGGCACAGCCGGCGCATATACCGGTATCTTTGATGGACAGGGACATACCATCAGCGGTGTGTATGCCACCAACAACGGAACCAATGGAAACAACCAGTATCTGGGTCTGTTCTGCGAGATTCAGAACGCAGAGATCAAAAATCTGACTCTTGCGGATTCTTGTTTTGTTGCAGATTCCACCTGCATGTACCTGGCAGGCATCGTAGGACACGCAACCGACAGCATCATTTCCTGTGTGGAGAATCGTGCAATTCTGATGGGTAAGCGGATCGGCGGTATCTGCGTCCAGGCAGACAATTGTCAGATTCTCAACTGTGTGAACGTTGGAAGGATCTTCAGTCTTTCCAGAGCATCCGGCATAGCAGCCTATGTTTCAGGTAACGGAAGCACTGTGAATTGCTACCAGGGTGGTGAGATGAGTTTGTCCGAGGCGGTGTTGCTGCATGCAGTTGCTGAAAACGCTGTTAATTGCTACTACAACACCACGATTACCGGTATTGATGCAGAAACGGGGGATGAGCCCGGTCAGACCGGCAAGGACGACAATGCGGTAAGATCCGGCGAGGTTGCATACCTGCTGGCGCAGGGGGAGAACGGTACAGTATGGGGTCAGACCATTGGCGAGGACAGCTATCCCCGGCTGCATGGCGCAGTGGTTTACCAGAACGGCAGTGTTTATGCAAACGGCGCAGCCAAGCTGGAGGGAACCTCCCTGTCTTTGAACGGAACCATCGGTGTACATTTCTACGTTTCCCTGTCCGATGTGGTCACAGAGGATGCGGACGCATATATGGAACTGACACTGCCCAACGGCGCCACCCAGCAGATCCTGGTTTCCGATGCGGATATGAAGCAGGTTGACAGCAAGGAGTACTATGTATTCTCCTGCGGTGTGGCAGCAAAGGAAATGACCCGTCAGATCCATGCACAGATCAGAAAATCGGACGGCACTTTAATGGGCGCTTATGCATACTCCGTAGAGGATTACGCAAACTACATTCTGGACGATGCCAATGGCTTTGAGCAGAATACGAAGGATCTGGCTTTGGCAATGCTGAACTACGGTGACTTTGCAGAGGCATATTTCAGCGGCAAGACCCTGGAAGAAACCACTGAAATGGCAGCAGTTACAGCAGGCAAGCTGGCTGGCTATACAAGGGTTGAGAGCGGCACTCTGCCTGCGGGCGTAACGTACTATGGCTCTACGCTTGTACTGGAATCCGGCATGATCCTGCGGCATTATTTCCTGGTGGAGCCGGGTACGGATGTAAGCGCATACGGCTTTACCGGCAATAAGGATCACTACTACTATATGGATCTTTCTGCAGTGCCCGGAACAGCAACAGGAGCGTGTGTGATTGGCGGCTATACCCTCAGCTATGATCCCATGTGCTATGTGCGTGCGGTACTGACAAGTCAGAAATCTACGGACAGTCTGAAACTGGTTGCAAAAGCACTGTATCTCTATCACCGGGCAGCAGAAGCATATCAGCAGGCATAATTCCAATTCTTCCATAAAGCGAACAGCCTCATCGGGTAATCCGGTGAGGCTGTTTTGCGTCAGTATGCATCTACTGTATGAGCTTATCCAAGCATCACAGCCACAATAAACGATGTGTCTGTATGGGTGATCTCCATTTTGCCCCGGTTCTGTTCCACGATGCTGCGCACGGAGACAAGCCCGATGCCGCTGCCCGTATGCTTGGTGGACAGATACAACCCGTTCTTGTTGGGCAGTAGTGTACCGGCGTAGGTATTGCTGATTTTGAACAGGATCATGCCTCCGCTGCAAACGCTTTTGATGGTGATTTTACGCTTGCCTGTTTCCACATGCCGACTGGCTTCTAATGCGTTTTCCAGCAAATTTCCAAGTAGAACGGAAAGTACATTGTCCGGGATATTAAGATCCTCCGGCACCTGCACCGCCGCTTCAAAATCGGTTTCCTGATTTTTTGCCTGTTGGGCAAAGTATAGCAGCAGGGCGTTGACTGCGTAATGGTCGCAGAAGCGGAAGGAACGGTCATCCGGCATGGTCAGCTTGTATGCTTCCAGATATTGCTTTGCCTCTGCGTATTTCTGATCTTCCAGCAAAGATTGCAGGAGGAGCACATGATGCCGCATATCGTGCTTCGCCTGTCTTGCTTGATCGATGCGCTCCTTCAAGTTTTCATATTGCAGCTGCTGGGTGATGAGGGCGTGATTCTGCTCGGAAAGCCGGACGTTTGTGTCAATAACACGGATGTGGCAGATCACCATATGGTAAATTAGCAGGGCGCCCAGGTTGATGAGCAGGAGAAAGATCGTGTTGGAGGGATCCATTGCAAAGGCCAGGGCGGATTCGCTGCTGCCGTAAAGCCGATAGTACCACTCCACATAAAACGTGGCTGGGATCAGCCAGATAAAATGCCAGGTGGGCTTTGCGGTGTCCTGTTCTAAAGCGGTGGAATAGGTGCGACCCATATATACGGCCAGGGGGATCAGCAGCAGAAGCTCCAGCAGGAACATAATCAGCGAAAAGCTCCACCGATAGCCTTGAATGGCCAGAGTCGGAAAATAGATGCCCTCGATGCACTTGGAGCAAGCCGTGATAAAATTTGCAATGTTGGACAGCATCAGCAGGGTGAAAAGTGCCTTACCAAAGTCCGTCCTGACCGCCAGAAAGTAAAAGAGGGCATACATGATAGTGCTCAGCGCACTGAGCATGCCGGCATTGCCGCCCCACATCCCCGCCCACAGACCAATGAAAACCTGTAGGATGGCTGCCGCCACAATCAGCAGCGTGGTGATCCGCTTGGAAAACCGCAGGCTGTTGCGGAACGGATATAACGCAATGGCGATGTAGGGGGTGAAATTTAGCTGGGAATACAGGATCATTTCCAGGATGTGCCCGGATCCGGACATTACAGATCCACCTCCCGGCTGAGCGTGCGGAACTGAAACTCACTGTACTGTGCCTGGGCATCCTTGCAGATCCGTCGGGCGATGGGCAGAGTGGTTCCGTCCTTCATCAAGAAGCTATCTCCGGAAAGGCGTGCTACTTCATAAAAATTCAAGAGCACGCCTTTCATCGGTGAAAAGAAGTACCCGAATGGCATCAGCAGCTTCTGGATCTCCGCAAAGGAAGCATACACCGTGTGGTGCTTTCCGGTTTTCATATGAAAGCGCATCCGGTGATTGCTGTATTCTGCGTAGATCACGCTGCGGCAGCGCAGGGCAGCTCCGTCCGGCAGAAGCACGGAACGGGACTGCTCAATCTGAGCGGCGTCCAGCTTGTGCAGCAGCCGTGCCACCTTTTCTGCGGTAATGGGCTTTTGCAGGTAGTCCCTGGCATTGACTGCATAGGTTTCTGCGGCGAATTCGTTGGAGGAGGTGCAGAATGCAATTTGGACAGACTGGTCAGTTTGCCGGATCTGCTCTGCCACAGCGATGCCATTACGCCGTTCCATATAGATATCCAGTACGATCAGATCATAAGCTCCGGCAGTCCATGCCTGGAGAAATGCTTCGCCGCTTGGATAGGTGTCGATCCGGTGGATGGCGTCAAACATCTGGGTCAACTGCGCCTCAAACAGACTGGAAAGCAGACGCAGAGCTTCTGCATCATCGTCCACCAAAGCGATGTTCACATTCAGCACCTCCCGTCAGTCTACTGCGATTCTGTTGTTATCATAGCATAGTTTCTTCTTTTTTGCAACCGTTTCCGCCGGAGGATGCCTGGCATACATTGCTCAGAAATGCTTTTTGGGCATTTCTATATATGCAAAACAGGTATTTTACATTTGCCCGTTAGTGGGGTATAATACAGGTATCGGGAGGGGATCATGAAATGTCGATGACAGAATTGGAGGGGCTGGAGGAATGTCTGGCGGATTTCGGATGCAGCAACCGGGAAAAAGCAGAGATTCTGCGATGTCATGCCCGCCGGGATATTCCGGGCATGATCCGGCTGCTTCGCAGGCATCGTCAGACCCTGCTGGACAGGATCCACAAGGAAGAAGCACAAATCAGCTACCTGGATTATCTGGTGTTTCAACTGGAAAAAGAGATCGAAACAAAGTTGCGAAAGGATGATTGAAATGTTAGGAAATTTTGTTTATGCCAATCCCACAAAGCTATATTTCGGGGCGGATGCTCTGAACGGTCTGAACACAGAGCTTCCCAAGTATGGTAAAAATGTTGTGCTGGTGTACGGGGGCGGTTCGATTAAAAAGAACGGGCTGTATGATGCGGTCACTGAAATTTTGAAGGACAACGGAAAGAATGTGTCGGAGATTGCCGGCGTGATGCCCAATCCCACCATTGAAAAACTGTACGAGGGCATGGAGATTGCCAGAAATGCAAAGGTGGATCTGATTCTTGCGGTGGGAGGCGGCTCTGTGTGTGACTATGCGAAAGCCCTGTCCGTATCTGTCAACTGTCCGGAGGATCCCTGGGAGAAGTACTATATCAAGTTTGATGAGCCGACCTGTGAAACCATTCCGGTGGGCTGCGTGCTGACTATGGCTGGCACCGGCTCGGAGATGAACGCCGGTGCGGTTATCACCAATCACAAGGCAAAGCTGAAGATCGGTCATGTGTTTGCAGACGAGAAGATCATGCCCCGGTTTTCGATCCTCAACCCCAACTACACCATGACCCTGCCGAAGTATCAGATGTGTGCAGGCATCTACGACATTTTCAATCACATTTGCGAGCAGTATTTTTCCGGCACGGATGACAACACCAGTGATTATATCAGTGAGGGACTGATGCAGTCCCTGATTCATTCCAGCCGAATCGCCAATGCGAACCCTCAGGATTATGAGGCACGGTCCAATATTATGTGGACGGCAACCTGGGCGCTGAATACGCTTGTGGCAAAGGGGAAGTCCACGGACTGGATGGTGCATATGCTGGGTCAGGCGGTAGGCGCAGTGACGGATGCTACCCACGGCATGACCCTTGCGGCAGTTTCCTTGGCGTACTACCATTATATCCTGGAGGCAGGACTGCCCAAGTTCGTGCGCTTTGCAGAAAATGTATGGCATGTGGATCCGGCTGGAAAGACGGACAAGGAAATTGCCCTTGCAGGTCTGGCGGCAATGGAAAGCTGGATGCAGGAGCTGGGACTTGCGATGCATCTGAGAGAACTGGGTGCGACCGATGACTTGATCGAGGATATGGTAAACGCCACATTGATCCTGGATGGAGGCTACCGGGTTCTCACCAAGGAGGATATCAGAAAGATTCTACAGACATCCATGTGAGGTGAAGACTTATGACAAAAAAACTATGCAGTGCTTGCCTGATGCTTTTGATGGTGTTTTCCTTTGCATCCTGCCAGAGCGGGAATGGGGAAGGCACCGCCTCTACAGCGCAGACCACACAGGCCGTACAGACAAAGGCGGCTTCTACAGAGACGGAACCGGAGCCTGAAACGACCCGGAGCACGAAAAAAACGGCGGTGGTGTATTTCTCTGCAACCGGCAATACGGGAAAGGCTGCACAGCTTCTGGCGGAGGAAACCGGGGGAGATCTGTTTGAGATCCAGCCCAAGGATCCCTATACGGAGGCGGATCTGGACTATAACCAGGATGACTGCCGGGCAAACCGGGAGCAGCAGGATACGGCGGCAAGACCGGAGATTGGCAACGATTTGTCGGCGGTGGAATCCTATGACGTGCTGTATCTGGGGTATCCCATCTGGTGGGGTACCCATCCCCGCATCATTGAAACCTTCCTGGACAGCTATGATCTGTCCGGCGCACAGGTGTACACCTTCTGCATCTCCGGCGGCAGTACCATTGAGAAAAGCGTGGGCGAATTGCAGAGCATGTATGCCAAGCTGCACATTGTGGAGGGAAAACGGCTGAACGGTGCTTCCGGGGAAGATATCCGGACGTAGCTGGGTGAATGCATCACTCCGTCCCGGTAATAAAAAGCGGCGTTCTGAAAGGATTGCGCTCATATAGAAGTTTTATCACAGCTACTATAAGCAAGACCTTTACAGCAAGCTATGAAACAGAACAGGCAGAGTTGGAATTGACTCTGCCTGTTCTTAGTTATAAATAGATTATTTTTTACTTGCAGATTGTCTTGGCTGTGAGTCAATTATAAACAGAAATGGTGGATCATCTCCCGCATCAACTTTATTCTTATATAGTTCTTTTATGTAGATATAGCCATTGGAATGAACACTTCTATAGGCGATGAAGCGGCACTCGTATTTGCCTCTCAGTTTTATTCTTCTATAGGATTTGGTAAGAGTATAGAAGTATCTTTTAATCAAGCCAAAGCTGCTTTAATGTTAGAGGGTATTCCTGAAGAAACAACACCCGAATTGTTTGTTCGAGATGGATTGCAAGCTAACAGTATTATTTTAGTTCAACCAGAATAACATCATCTATAAATCAGAAATATTTTCGTAAAGGCTGTGAAGCGGAATATACTTCCGCACCGCAGCTTTTTTATTATTTCCGGACAAATTACACTGGGGAAAATGGAAATTTCACTAAAAGTTCGTGCGCAATTGCGGCTGGACAAACGGCTTAATTGCGCGCTATAATTTGATTGTGGAGATACCACGGCAGATACAAACAAAACAAGGAGAGAATAAAACGGAAGGAGGTGGCGGTATGCTTGCCTATGAACAGCAGACAAAAAAGCTCCTGAACAAGCGTCAGGCGGTGCTTGACCGTATCGAGAGTGACAAGGCTGAGATCGAAAAGATCAATGCAAAGCTGAACGCTATCCAGCTCGCTAAGATCAGGGACGCACTTGGCTGTGATGAGCAGGGACTTTTTGAGCTTATTACAAAGCACCCTGAACAGCTTGCAAAGCTGAAACAGGAGAGTACTGCCGATAGCGATACAGATACAGCTCAGGACAGTGATGAATCCGAACTTATCGGACAGACTTCTTTCTTTGATGAGAAGTCTTTCAAGGACTGATAGTCCAACAAAAAAGCTGTGATATGGGACGGCAGCAATGCCGTTCCGCACAGCTATCATAAAAGTATAAGACAACAACAAAACGAGGGTAAGAAAGAGAAAGCGAAGCCCTCACTCTATATGCGTAGAGATAGACAAGCAAAGGAGAAAGTTCGCTATGAATAATAAAGATTATACTGCCGTAGAAAATACGGCAACAGAAACTGTGTCCGAGTACAAGATCGGACATACGCTGTATACGGTCAAGACCGTATTTAACCCTGCTTCAAAGGCAAGCCTTTCGGATATTCTGAAACGGCTCATAATCCGTGAGTGTGAGAATTTCCTCGGTGAATTCGGACAAGAACCCGAGAAGCAGGCTGTGTAACTTTGGAATATCGGCGCATTGTATTTATTTTCGGTGCGCGCTATAATGATAACATAGCTTGCTGTATCTGTCGGAAAGGAAGGTTAATATGACAGACAAGATCACAGCATTATATTGTCGTCTTTCACAGGACGATATATTACAGGGTGAGAGCAACAGCATCACCAATCAGAAGGCTATCCTCAAGAAGTACGCTGATGATAACGGTTTCCATAACCCGGTTTTCTACGTCGATGACGGAGTCTCCGGTACAACGTGGGAACGAGAAGGCTTCAAGGCTATGATGGCTGACATTGAGGACGGCAAAGTAGGTACGGTCATCACTAAGGATTTGAGCCGCCTTGGCAGAGACTATCTGAAAACCGGAGAATACATCGAGATCATTTTCCCTGATTACGATGTTCGCTATATCGCTATCAACGATAATGTAGATACCTTCAAGTCAGAAAATGAGCTGCTTGCATTCAAGAACATTTTTAATGACTGGTATGCTCGTGATACAAGCAAGAAGATAAAAGCTGTTTTCAAGGCTAAGGGACAGTCGGGAAAGCCACTTTCTGTGCCGATTTACGGCTATAAAAAGTCCGAAGCTGACAAAAATCTGTGGCTCGTTGACGATGAAGCTGCTGAGGCTGTCCGCAGGATATTCAAGCTCTGCATTGAGGGCTACGGTCCGGCGCAGATTGCCCGCATTCTCACGCAGGAAGGTATCCCGACTCCTACAGCCTACGCTCTGTCACAGGGTAGGGATAATGGTCACAAGAACGCTAAGCTGCATCGCTGGAGCGGAAAAACCATCAGCCACATTCTTGACCGTCCTGAATACATCGGTCATACGGTCAATTTCAGAACACACAAGAAGTCCTACAAAAACAAGAAGACTGCCCCCTTCCCGGTAAAATAG
>NZ_FR894805.1:0-36973 GCF_000434255.1 Ruminococcus sp. CAG:379
CAGAGATTGTGCGGTGTTGTCTTAAATTATGAAAGCTCGGCTTCCGCAACCGGGGGCTCCGGCGTGATCTCGCCCAGGGACATCTCATAATCCAGCGCTGCCCGGTGGAACAGATACATAGCCTGCACCAGATGCTTCAATTCCGGGTCTGTGTTTTCAGCCCCCAGCACAGAACGCAGGTAATACAGGGGGCTATAGCTGAGAGACCATTTCGATCCGGACGACTGCTGGAATCCTGTTTGCTCAGTCACTGACACGCTGACCGGAATCCGGAACCTGTTCACCGAGATCCCGGCGGTATCTATATAATAATAGTTCCCCTTACTGCCGGTAAATGCATACTGGCTCACGTCAAACCCCGGCTCCACCCGGAAATAGTGCCGCAGCACCGTGTTGGATTCCAGCAGCAGTGTAGTGCCGTAATAGGTGATCCCTTCCGGCAGAGTACCGGAAGAACCGGGCATCAACTCCGACAGGGTATCCGCTGTGACAGCCTCCATGGCTGCGGTGGGTGCCAGTGCCGTACCCTCAAAGTATGCCTTTGCGTAAGCACCATATTGCAGCATGGCCTCCGCCAATGCTGCCGCTTCAGCGGAATATTCCGCCGAATTGTTGCAGATATACTTGGCGTAATCCTGCACGGTAAAGCTGTACACCGGCCCCTGCAAAGTATCGGTACATATCTGGTCAGTGATCTCGAAGGTCATCTCCTTTGCCGCCACCCGGCAGGTGAATACATAATAAGTACCCTCATCCACCTGATCGGTTTTCGCATCCGAAACGGGGATCTGCTGCGTCTGCCCGTTGGGCAGGGTGAAGCGCATGTACGCATGTTCATTCGCAAGAAGCCTGCTGTCCAGCTCCATATAGAAATGCACCCCGATGTCTCCGTCCAGGGTCAGGGAATGACCAGCCAGATGGACACCCACCTGGTTTTTGTACGCACCGCACACCTTGCACCGACCGTATGCGTAAGTGTGTGCCGGAATCATGTCCGCTTCCTTCGTATTGCTATAGACCAGGGTAGGCATGTCCCCTGCGTCGCATCTGGAGTAGATCTTATTTTCATAAACCTTCACGCCCCCGAGTGCGGGGTTTTCCTGGCCGTTTTCCAGATCCTGTCCCCAGGCTTTCCCCAACAGGTATGCCACCTCACCGCTGGCGAATGCGGCAGTGTTCTTGCCTCCAACGGTTTCCCGGTCTTCCTCTCCCGCAACGAAGGCATTTCCGCCAAAAACATCGCTGTTGTACCAGCAGTGACTTACAGAGCCTTCCGGGAGTGCGCACACGCCTCCTAAAGGATCATATTCGTCCCCGTTCAGCATACCAATATTATACCCATACTCCAATGTGGAACCAGAAGTAGTGATTCCACACAAACCACCTATACGCACATAATAACCTGAAGAACTACTATTTAGTTTGCCAGAGTTGAACACATTCCGGATTGTCCCATCATTTTGACCGCATACACCTCCTGCAACGTAACGGCTGGCAAAAACGGAACCGGTATTGTAGCTGTAGGTAATGATGCCGGAATTTATACCGGACACACCGCCAGCAGCTGCATGATCCGTTGCGCTTACAGTACCAATATTATAGCTGTTGGTAATGGTACCGGAATTCGCACCGCACACACCGCCGATACCGTTGCCAGACGATATTCCAGACACCTTGCCCATGTTATAGCTGTTGGTAATAGTACCGGAATTTTCTCCGCACAAACCGCCAGCGTTTGCAAGTTCCACATTAATTGTTCCGCTGAAATAACAATATGTGATCGTTCCCGCACTTTCACCGCACACACCGCCAACATGGTAGCCCCTTATCCAGGAATCCACAATGCCAAGGTTCTTGATTGTGCCGCTCCCAGACAGTTCCCCGACAAATCCGGCGTACGTCCTGCCTGTATCATCATACAAGCCGCTAATGGTATGACCGTCTCCGTCAAAGGTGCCACTGAATGCACAAGTGTAACCAAGTGTTGCTTCTAAATTTCCGATAGGCGTCCAGCTTCGGTAGGACCCGCTGTTGAGATCTCCACTGCTGTTCACCAGATTTTCATTGACCACAATGTCATCGGTCAGTTTTGCGTGGGCGGATGTGTCCGCATGCTCCGCAAACCAGTACAGCTGATCCGCATTGCTGATCTGATAGGGACTCTCCGCTGTGCCCTCTCCCTCCGGTTCGGCAGAGACTTCCTCCGCTGATGCCAGCCAGCTGCCCAGACGGTGATCCTGCGGCAGATACAGCAGCATAGAGCAAAGCATGGCTGCTGATGCGGCAATGGACAGTGCTTTTCGGAATCTCTGTGTCATACGCATTCCCTCCTTGTTTTTGCACAGGCAGTTTTATAAAAAACGGTATTACACTGCCGTTTTGATTAGATTGTACTCAAATTATAACACAGACCCATGGGAAACGCAAGCGCTTTCGATTAAAATGTAAACAAGAAAGGCAATGTCGCACAAAACTGTATGACATTGCCTTGGTTTATTGCTGATCCCGGTGCAGCCGGCTGGTAACGCAGAATCCGGCAGTGAGATCCAGCAGTGCACCCAATGCAAGCATCCACAGAACCGCACTGTTCCGGCGGGCATAAACCTCCCGGTACGGCAGGGTACATACCAATGTGTAACTGCGGTACTTCCGGTAGCATACCAGAGCGGAGGACTGGTATGGGCTTGCACTGAAGTGTCCCGCATTGCCGGAAAAATCCGCCGGCACATAGGGGGACTGTGCACCCACCAGGGCGGAATCCGTGTGGCTCATGTAGCGACAGCTTTCATCCAGCACGGAAAGGGTTCCATTTTCCATGAACTGGGTTCCGTTTACCAGTTCTGACAGATCCGCTGACTGCATCAGCTGACTGATGTCATCCGGCTTAAAAGTGATCTGGATCACGCCGTCCTGATCCAGCCGTGCTGTGCCCACCAGCAAAATATCCCGGGTGCTCTCATCGGGAAAATACCACTCGGAAAACACCTTATTTGTGATTGCCGGCAGAAAGGCGTCCTCCACCCGATCCCCTGTCCGGGACTGATCCGTACTAAACCGGATCACGCCCTGCCGATCGGATACGCTGATGACCTCCGCCCCGGCAACCAACCGCAGCTCCTCCAGATCCGTTTCCGTCTCCAGCAACGTCGGTGTGGTGTTGATCATCATGGAAATGATCCGTGCCCGGGTCTGATAGTCTGCTTGCGCCTCGTCCAGGATCAAAGACTGCTCCGACTGGAGCGCATCGATTTTCTGGCTCATCTGTACCAACCGGTTTTCCGCCTGCTCCATCGCCCGATCCCGATCCACCACCCCGGTGGCATACCAGGCAAAGCCCAGCATCAGCAGCGTCAGCAGCACCGTGGGCAGCAGAACCGCACGGTACTGGGACCAGCGCTTCATGACTGATGGGCGGATGTGTCCATCCGCTCCGTCATCCGGTCATAGATCACATACATCTTCTGTACCGTATTTTCCAGAAAGTAATAGTGGAAAATATAAGGTACCAACAGTACCAGGATCAATCCCAGCAAGGGCAGCAGGAACATTGCCTCCGTCATCAGAAAAGCGCCCAGAACCAGGAACAGAACAATGGCAAACAGCATGGTCACCAGAAAGTGGATCAGCCGTTCATGCTGCATAAACCCGATCTTGTCCAGGTGCCGCTGCAGATCCGTTTCTGTGAAGCTGCGGTTTTCTTCCAGCAGCCGGTTCATTTGCTTCATATAATCGCTCAGATATTTGTGCATGCTCCCTCCATTGAGGCAGTCACACTGCCTGCCGATTTCCGGCATCGGCACACCAAAAATTCATCCGCATGTATTCCCTTTATATCATAGCATACTGCCAGTAAAATAACAAGGGCAACACGGCACAAAAATTATGCGACAGATGTGTCAACAGATTTTTCGTCAGATTGCATAGAAACGACGCAGGAATACCGGAACATTGCAGGGAGTTTCTGTGTGATATGACGAAACACCCGTTAGCAGAGGCTGTAAAAAGCACCAGGTCAGCTTTGTACGGTATCGCCCTGGGCTTTACACAAATTTTTCTTGACAATCCTGCTGGAGTGTGCGATACTAAAAAGGTATTATGCAACAGACGAAAGGAACGTGAAATATGCTGCTTGAAATGATGTCCCTCAGTGAAACCCTGGTGGAATGGCTGACCACCCATATGAACGGCTTGCCCCGTGAACTGATTATTTTTGTAATTTCCCTGCTGCCCATTCTGGAGCTGCGGGGTGGACTGCTGGCGGCGTCCATTCTTGGAGTGCCCATCGTACCGGCTTTGTGCATCTGTATCATCGGCAACATCCTGCCCATCCCCTTTATCCTGCTATTTATTGAAAAGATCCTCAAGTGGATGAAAACCACCAAGCATCTCCATGGCATTGCGGACTGGCTGGAGAAAAAAGCCACCGGCCCCAAGGCGGAACAGATCCGCAAGGTGGAATTTATGGGCACGCTGCTGTTTGTAGGCATTCCCCTGCCCGGCACCGGCGCATGGACTGGCGCACTGATCGTATCCCTGCTGCATGTGGACCGGAAAAAGGCAAGCCTGGCTATTTTCCTGGGAGTATTGCTGGCGGCAGCTATTATGTGCGTCATCACCTACCTGATTCCCTGGATCGTCCAGCAGTTTTAACACAAAGGAGTGTTTGAAATGGCAATGACAATTTTCTATCCGGTGGGACAAAACCTGTATGTGAATCTCACCAACCAATGTCCCTGTAGCTGCACCTTCTGCATCCGGCAGAACGGGGACGGGGCATACGGCTCCGACAGCCTGTGGCTGGAGCATACCCCCACCTTTGAGGAGGTGCAGGCGGCATGTCCTAAGGATCTCGGCAAGTATCACGAGATCGTGTTCTGCGGCTACGGAGAGCCTACGGAGGCGCTGGATGTGCTGTGCCAGACCGCAGCCTACCTCAAGCAGCAGCCCGGCTGTCCGCCCCTGCGGATCAATACCAACGGCTTATCGGATCTGATCCACGGAGCGCCCACTGCCCATCGGTTCCAGGGCTTGATCGACACCGTATCCATCAGTCTGAATGCCGGAGACGAGCAGGAGTACAATCAGGTAACCCGCCCAAAGTTCCCGGAAGCATTCCAGGCACTGCAGCGCTTTGCGGTGGACTGCAAGCAGTATGTGCCCCATGTGATGTTCACCGTGGTGGACGTAATCCCCAAGGAGCAGATCCGGCTGTCCCAGGAACTGGCTGATCGGTTGGGCGTTCCCC
This sequence comes from Ruminococcus sp. CAG:379, assembly GCF_000434255.1. Lineage (NCBI taxonomy): Bacteria > Bacillati > Bacillota > Clostridia > Eubacteriales > Oscillospiraceae > Ruminococcus > Ruminococcus sp. CAG:379. The sequence continues at coordinate 5,246 of NZ_FR894805.1, forward strand.
TGCGGGTACGCACCTACGATTCGTAATAGATATACACATCCGATACGGCAAAAGCCCGGCTGCGAATACAGCCGGGCTTCTTTGATTTCTGATACAATTACTTGGTGCCGAAGATCCGGTCACCGGCGTCTCCCATACCGGGAACGATATAAGCGTCTGCGTTCAGTCCCTGATCCTCTGCGCCGCAGTAAATGTCAACCTCCGGATATGCTGCCTGCATAGCGGCAATGCCCTCCGGAGAGGCGATGATGCACATAAACTTGACGTTTGCAACGCCTGCCTGCTTGAGGATGCGGATCGCCTGGACAGCGGAATGTCCCGTTGCCAGCATGGGATCCACCACGATCGCATCACGCTCTGCAATATCCTCCGGCAGCTTTACATAATACTCCACCGGCTCGTGGCTCTTGGTATCCCGGAACAGACCGATATGCCCCACCTTTGCGGCAGGCACCAGGGTCATCAGACCGTCCATCATGCCCAGTCCTGCACGGAGGATGGGCACAAACGCCAGTTTTCTGCCGGAAATAATCTTGGACTTTGCAACGCCCATAGGGGTTGCGATCTCAATCTCCTTTGTGGGCAGATCCCGTGTGGCCTCGTAACACATCAGCATTGCGGTCTCTGCAACCAGCTCCCGGAACTCCTTGGGGCCGGTCATTTTGTCCCGCATCAGCGTGATCTTATGCTGTACCAGCGGGTGGTCAATTCTCTGTACTGCCATGGTTCATTCTCCCTTCGTGTGTGCTGCTTCCAGCTGTGTGATCATATCCAGACGTCTCTGATGCCTGCCGCCCTCAAATCCGGTTTCCAGAAAAATATCTGCCAGCTCCAGTGCAAGCCCACTGCCGATGACTCTTGCTCCAAGACACAGCACATTGGCATCGTTGTGCAGACGGGTGTAGCGGGTACTGAACTCATCGGCGCATACGGAAGCCCGGATGCCGGGGATTTTGTTGGCGGCAATGGACATGCCGATGCCCGTGCCGCAGATCAGAATGCCGCATTCACAGCTGCCGCTGATGATTTTCTCACAGACTGCCTGTGCAATCTGGGGATAATCACAGGGGGTTCCGTCACACCCCAGATCCTCATAAGCGATGCCCTTTGCGTATAAATGCGCCAGCAGCTCCTGCTTCAGAGGATAACCGGCGTGGTCACAGCCAATTGCAATCATAGTATTATCCGGATTTCCGGTCAACGGAAACCCACTCCTTTCACTTCTCCCGTTCCCCGGGAATATGCATTCTATTATAGCACAATCCAGCAAAAAAAGCAACCCGATTTTGCGCCATTGTCCTATTCCACAGAAAAGAGCCGCTTTGCGTTTTCCCCGGTCTGCCGGAGCATCTCCTCCAGGGTGCAGCCCTTTTCCTCCGCCATACGTCCGGCGGTCATGGGGATCATGGAGCTGTCGCAGCGCTTGCCCCGGTAAGGCACCGGCGCCATGTAGGGGCAGTCTGTTTCCACCAGCAGCCGATCCATGGGCACAGCCCGGACAGCCTCCAGCGCCCGTCTGGCATTTTTAAAGGTCACCACCCCGGTAAAGCCCACATATAGCCCCATAGCTACAAGCTCCCTGGCGGTTTCCGCCGACCCGGAAAAGCAATGCATGACCCCCTTGGGGCGATATTGCCGCAGGATCTCCATACAGTCACCGGTGGCATCCCGGCAGTGCATAATCACCGGCAGATCATGCTTTGCGGCAAGCTCCAGCTGACTGCAAAACAGCGTCTTCTGCTGCGCCGGGTCATAGCCCGGATAGTGGTAATCCAGACCAATCTCCCCGATGGCATGCACCTTCCGGCAGGCAAGCAGCTGCTCCAGGGTTTCCAGATAATCCGCCGGCACCCTGCCGGCTTCCTCCGGATGGATGCCCACAGAGGTGTAAATATAGTCGTACTGTGCTGCAAGCTGAATCCCCGCCCGGGCACTGACAAGATCCGATGCCGCCAGCATTACCCGTGCCACCCCCTGCTCCGGCAATGCCGCCAGTACCTGCTCCCGGTCCGGATCAAATGCCGGGTCGGTATAATGGGCGTGGCTGTCGAAGATCAATGGCTCGTTCATCTTACTTCACCATCTCCTGCATGTTCTTCAGGGTATTCTCCGGGATCGTCAGCAGATCCCCCGTCTGCTGCAGGGACAGGTAGTAATATCCGGTGGAGCCGGGAGCATACTCCAGCATATACTTCATGGCATGCTTCCGGTTCTTATAGTCCTGGGCAGTCACATCGGAGTCCTTTACCAGGTTGATGATGGTGGAGAAGCTCCGATCCAGCGTCTCACTGATCCGGGAACCGTCGGTCTGGTTCAGCATTTCCGCAATGGTGGAATCTACCACCACCATACGCTGTGCCTCACCGCCCGTAAAGTCCGGATAGGTCAGATACAGCTGAATCTGGCTGCCTCCCAGATACTGCATTTTATCGCTTTCCTGCAATCCGACAATCTTTTCGTCCACAATGCATTCTACACCCCCGAGGATGGAGCATAGCTTTTGAAAGGAGGTGCTGTCAAAGACCATGTACCGATCCAGAGTCATGTTCAGCGCCGCCGCCGCAGCGTCCCGGGCAGCTGTCACGCCGGACATGTGATATACATTGTCCAGCTTGGTGGATGCGCCGTTATTGTTGACTGCCAGGTTCGCCGGCAGTGCGATGCAGGTGTTCCGCTTTGCCACCGGGTTGAACCGGAAGATCATGTAGCACACAGGCTTGTCGGATTCCTCCGTATCCAATACGCAGAACAAATTGAACTGATCCTCCTCGGAGATCAGGGTGATCTCCGGCTCCAGCTGTTTGAGGGAATCCCCTCCGCCGCCAAAGCCGCCGAACAGGAAGAAAATAATGCCGCCAATGATAACGAAGCTGACCAGCAGGGTGATCAGAAAGGGAATGGCGATGCTGCCTGTGTTTTTCTTCATAGTGTATCTGTGAAAGCGGATCCCGCCGCTTTCGCTCCTTTCTTTTGATTCCATGTCGCTTTCCACAGCGGATCCTGTATATTTTTGCAGGAATCCACGTATTTTCAGGGGCGTTATAAAGAATATGCAGAAAAGCCATGTGGATTATGCAGAATGTTGAAAACGCTGTGGAAAGTGTTAAATAATCTTAAATCTTGAAATTTGCCTGCAAAGGTGCTATAATAGGTTCGTCGGGTTCGGCTTCTGCCTTGTCACGCAGCTTGCCGATGTCGATGACGCAAAGCTCCAGTCCGCATTTGCGGGCATAGCCGATGGTCTGACCGGTACCGCTGTTGTAGTCATCCACCACCGCAATGAGCCGCTGGGCATGATCCACCATATACCGGTTCCGGATCTGATAACACCTGCGGGTATAGTGACTGCCGGTGCAGTACATTTCATCCGCCCTTGCCAGCACACTGTCAAACAAGTACCGATCCTCTCCGCGAAAGTTTTTTCCGTGGTTTTCGGTGGGCTTGACGCAGATCAGCTGCAGGCCGGAAAAATCCCGTTTCAATTCCAGCACATATCCCGCTGCCCAAAGATCCACCCCTCTTGCAAGACCGGTGATAAACCGGGTGTAGCCCTCCTCTGCCGACCGGCGGATCTGGTAGTACAAAAGGCTTTTGACCATCATCAGCAGCTGGGCATCCTCGCTGTTGGGGCCGGGCAGCTTTTCGGGGCGGTGACCGGAAAAGCAGACTGTTTTTTCTCGCATACACATCCCCCGTTCTTTGGTTCTTCCATAGTATAGCATAAAACCGTTGATATTTCAAGCCGAAAGGAAATGTTATTTTGAAACCATATCTAAAACGTGCGTGGGCTGAAATCTCTTTGTCTGCCCTGGAAGCAAACATTCGTGCCATTTCCGCCTCCCTGCAGGGGAACACCCAGATCATGGCTGTTGTCAAGGCGGATGCATACGGACACGGCGAAGCGGAGATCCTGCAAAAACTGACCCAGATCGGCATCCGCTACTTTGCCGTCTCCAACCTGGATGAGGCGCTGCATGTGCGCCAGTACTGCCCGGACAGTGATGTACTGATCCTGGGATACACACCGCCGGAGTATGCAGACACCCTTGCCCAGAACAACATCATTCAAGGCATTGTTTCCGCCGAGTATGCCTGCACTCTGAACGCCCGTACCCGCACCCCCATCCGTTGCCATGTAAAGCTGGATACAGGCATGGGGCGCATCGGGATCACCGGCGACACCCCCGGCGACTGTGCAGACAGCATCCAGGACATGTCCTTCCTGCGGAATCTGAAGATCGAGGGCATCTACACCCACTTTGCAGTGGCGGATATGCCGGATGATCCGGAGCAGAATGCATACACCGAAGCCCAGAAGCAGTTTATCCGATCCGTTGGAACGGAGCTGATGAAGCGGGGCGTACATTTGAAGCACCTGCATTATCTCAACAGTGCCGGTGTGCTGTATCACAATGATGCAAACAGCACCCTTGCCCGGGTGGGCATCATCATGTACGGACTGGCACCCAACTATCCCCTGCCGGTGCCTCTGGATCTCAAGCCGGTGCTTTCCCTCAAGGCTGTGATCTCCCACATTAAACGGGTTCAGCCCGGTACCTCCATCAGCTACGGCCGCACCTTCCGGGCGGATCACTGCATGAAGATTGCTACTGTAACCGTGGGCTATGCGGACGGCTATTCCCGGCTGCTGTCCTCCAAGGCGGATGTGCTGGTGAAGGGCAAGCGCTGCCCCATCGTGGGACGGATCTGCATGGATCAGCTGATGCTGGACGTTTCTGCCATTGACGACCTGCGCTGCGGCGAGATCGTGACCCTGATCGGTCAGGACGGTGACGAGCAGATCACCGCTGACGAGCTGGCATCCCTGTACGGCACCATCGGCTATGAGGTGGTCTGCGGCATTTCCAAACGGGTTCCCCGTATTTATGTGGACTAAAGACAAGTACATCTGCGCCTGTCGGAGCATCCGGCAGGCGTTTTTTCTTGAGGCGATACCGCACAAAGCAAACCTGGCGCCTTGACAAATCCGGTCGATGGATGTATAATAACAAGTGTTGCACATCTAATGATATATGCAAGGAGATGAAGGCATGCCGCCAAGCGTCAAATTTACAAAAGAAGAGATCGTGAATGCTGCATTGCAGGTCGTCCGGGAAAAGGGCACCGCTGCCCTGACCACCCGTCAGATCGCCGCCGTTCTGGGGGTATCCACCCGTCCCATCTTCACCTATTTTCAGAACATGCAGCAGGTACAGGAGGCAGTCCGGCAGGCAGCGCAGGCTCTGTATCACAGCTACATCAAAAAAGGATTGGAGCAGGTGCATCCCTTTATCGGGCTGGGCGAGCAGTATATCCGCTTTGCCACCCAGGAGCCGGAGCTATACCGACTGCTGTTTTTACCGCTTGCCCCAGGCAGCGAGAACAAAGCCATGGAAGAAATGGAGCGCACCCAGAACCTGGTGTTGGAGTTCCTGCAACAGATCTATCAGCTGGACGAAGCCGCCGCAAAGCGATTTTTCCGGGATGTGTGGCTGGTTGCGCACAGCCTTGCCGCACTGATCGTCACCAATTGCTGCCCCTATTCCCCGGAGGAGATCCGGCAGATTCTCACTTCTGTCAGTCTCAGCGTCTGCAAAGCCTGCAAGGAAATACCGGAATTCGTCACAAACCATCTGGACAAGGATACCCTGTTCCGGAGCATAATCGAAAAGGAGTAATCTATGCTGCAAATTTCACACCTATCCAAAAGCTTCGGGGACAAGAAGGCAGTGGACGATCTGTCCCTGCACATTGCCCCGGGAGAGATCTACGGCTTTATCGGCCACAACGGCGCCGGAAAGACCACAACCCTCAAGTCCATTGTAGGCATTCAGCAATTTGATGCCGGCAAGATCACCATCGGGGGACATTCCATCCAGGAGGATCCCCTGGGCTGCAAGCAGATGCTGGCGTATATTCCGGACAATCCGGACATTTACGAGTACATGACCGGTATCAAGTATCTGAATTTCATCGGGGATATTTTCCGGATCCCTGCCGCAGACCGGAAGGCACGGATCCAGAAATACGGGGATCTGTTTGAACTGACCGGGGATCTGGCACAGCCGGTGGCGTCCTACTCCCACGGCATGCGGCAGAAGCTCGCCATTATCTCCGCCTGGATTCATCAGCCCAAGCTGGTACTCATGGACGAGCCCTTTGTGGGACTGGATCCCAAGGCATCCCACCTGCTCAAGGGCATGATGCGGGAGCTTTGCGACCAGGGCGGCGCCATTTTCTTCTCCACCCATGTACTGGAGGTGGCGGAAAAGCTCTGTGATAAGATCGCCATCATCAAGGGCGGCAAGCTGATCCGCTCCGGCACTCTGGAGGAGGTCAAAGGCGACGACAGTCTGGAGGAGGTATTCCTGGAACTGGAGGGAGAAGCATGCTGAAGCTACTGGTGAAAAAGCAGCTGATGGAGATCTTCCGCAACTACTTTTACAATCCAAAAACCAATAAAAAACGTTCCACCGGTGCTGTGATCGGGTTTGTCGTCCTGTTCGCCATTATCATGATCGGCATGCTGGGCACCATGTTCACTGCCCTGTCCGTGAGCCTGTGCAAAACCTTCATTCCCCTGCAGATGGGCTGGATGGTCTTTGGCATCATGGGGCTGCTGGGCATTTTTCTGGGCGCATTCGGTAGTGTATTCAACACCTTTTCCGGCTTGTATCTGGCAAAGGACAACGAGCTGCTCCTGTCCCTTCCCATTCCGGTACGTTCCATCATCCTGTCCCGACTGCTGAGCGTGTATCTGATGGGACTCATGTATTCCGCTGTTGTCACCATTCCCGCCGCCATCGTTTACTGCGTCTATACCACCGTCACCCCGGCAGTGATCCTGGGCTGCACTCTGATGGTGCTCATCATTTCCATGATCGTACTGGTGCTGTCCTGCCTGCTGGGCTGGGTGGTAGCAAGGATCAGTCTGAAGCTGAAAAACAAAAGCTTCATCCGCGTGCTCACGTCCCTGCTGTTCATTGGTGCCTATTACTTCTTCTATTATAAAGCGCAGGGTATTCTCCGGAATCTGATCGCAAACGCCGTGACATACGGACAGAAAATCCAGGGCAGTGCCTACCCGGTGTACCTGTTTGCAAGAGTGGGCGAAGGGGATTGGAAGGCTATGGGACTGGTGACCCTGGCAACCGTCCTGGTGCTGCTGCTGACCTGGCGGATTCTGTCCCGCAGCTTCCTGCACATTGCTACTGCCACCGGGAAAACCAAAAAGGCTGCCTTCAAAGCCGATGCCATTCGTACCCGGAGCATTTCCGGTGCTTTGCTAAGCAGAGAATTTGGCAGATATGCCTCCAGTCCCGTTTACATTCTCAACTGCACCATGGGCACGCTGTTCCTGCTGGTGATCACCGTGGCGGTACTGATCAAAAGCGGCACTGTCCTTCCCACACTGGGAAAGATCTGCTCTGAGTATTCAGGATTCATCCCGGTGCTAACCTGTGCCATTGTCTGCATGGTCGCCTCCATGAACGATAGCGCAATCCCCTCCGTATCCTTAGAAGGCAAGAACCTGTGGCTGATCCAGTCCCTGCCGGTACGTCCCTGGGATGCACTGAAAGCAAAGCTCCAGGTACAGCTGCTGCTGACTGCGCCTCCGGCATTTTTGTGCAGCGTCTGTCTGGCAATCATCCTGCCGGGCACCCTGGCGGAGCGGCTGCTGATGATTTTGGCAATCCTGCTGTATGTGGCATTCTCCGCCCTGTCCGATCTGATGCTTGGAATAAAATCCCCCAATCTGACCTGGACCAACGAAATGGTACCCATCAAGCAAAGCTTCAACGTTTTTATAGCTATGATGGCCGGTTGGATCTACTCCGTTGCCCTGGGGGGACTGTTCTTCCTGTGTGATCTAATCATGAGCGCATCCGTATATCTTGGCATCGTATGCCTGCTGACCGCCGGGCTTTCCCTGTTGCTGTACCGCTGGCTGAAAACCAAGGGTGCCAATATCTTTGCATCCCTGTGACCCCATCCGAAAATAAAACGCCTCTGTAAAAAACAGAGGCGTTTTTGTATGCATCCGGTTCAGCTGGCTGTCTCCAGGATCTTACCATCGGAAATTTCGATCAGCCGGTCACACTGCTTCGCCACCCCCATGTCGTGGGTGACGATCACCACTGTCTTGCCCTGGTGATTCAGCTCCTTGAACACATGCATAATCTCCTCCGCCGTCTTGCTGTCCAGAGCACCGGTGGGCTCATCCGCCAGCACCATGCTGGGCTGGTTCACAATGGCTCTGGCAATGGCAACACGCTGCTTCTGCCCGCCGGACAGCTTATTCACCGGTTTTTTTGCCATACTGTCCATGCTCACCGACTTCAGCGCTGCCAGCGCCAGCTCCTTCCGGTTGGGTTTTTTGTGCTTTGCAAAATCCAAAGGCAGCAGCACATTCTCCAGGCAGGTGAAATCATCCACCAAGGCAAAATCCTGCATCACCATACCGATCTTCTCGTTCCGGATCTGGGCATACTGCTTTTCCGACAGGTTCTTTACCAGGGTATCATCAATTTTATACTCGCCGGATTCATAGCTGTCAATGCAGGCGAGTATATGCAGCAGGGTGGACTTCCCGGCACCGGATTTGCCGATGATCGCCACCATCTCCCCATCCTCAATGGTCAGAGAGACTCCCTTCAGGGCTTCAAACTCGTTGGCTTTCTTGGGGTTGTAGATCTTATGTACATTTTCCAGTGTAATCATGCGAAATCCTCCTTCGTTGGTTTGCAAAATCTGAATCAATCCTGTTTCAGCACATTTTTATGGTATCGATTCCATGCATCCCTTGTTGTTCCAGTATATCATTTTATTTATTTGCAAGTCAAGTGTTTTCAGTCCGTGTGACACTTTTCTGAATCTTTTTGTACGAATTCATAAAGGATACTGTTTCCATTTGTGAAATTCTAACAAAGCAAACCAGCTTGCACAGGAGTCCCGGCCATGCTATAATAAAGACAAATCACAAAAGGAGGCAGGCATATGGAACTGACAAACCGGAACATTGACGGAGGCAACGGCTTTGACTGGGGCAGAACCTCCGGGGACTACGCCAGATACCGGGATATCTATCCACAGACATTTTATGACCGGATCCTTGCACGGGGACTGTGCACCGCCGGACAAGCTGCCCTGGATCTGGGCACGGGCACTGGCGTACTGCCCAGAAACCTGTACCCATATGGGGCACAGTGGACGGGCACGGACATCTCCCCACAGCAGATCAGCCAGGCTAAGCAGTTGTCCGCCGGTATGCAGATTACCTATCGGGTATGCTCCGCAGAACAGCTGGACTTTCCTACCGACAGCTTCGACGTAATCACTGCCTGTCAGTGCTACTGGTATTTTGACCACGGGAAGGTGGCTCCGATCCTTGCCCGAATGCTCCGACCCGGGGGACGGGTGCTGTTTCTATGCATGGAATGGCTGCCCTTTGAGGATCCGGTTGCCAACGCCAGTGAGCAGCTGGTACTGAAATACAACCCCAGCTGGACCGGTGCAGGCGAAACCATGCACCCCATCAGCCTCCCCGACTGCTATGGGGCGTATTTTACCCTGACCCACCGGGAGGAATATCTGCTGGACGTACCCTTTACCCGGGAAAGCTGGAACGGACGCATCCGGGCATGCCGGGGTGTGGGTGCCTCCCTGCCACCGGAGCAGATTGCTGCCTGGGAACAGGAGCATATGCAGATGCTGGAGCATACGGCACCGGAAGCCTTCACCGTCCGGCACTATGCCGCTATGGCGGAACTGACACTCCACTCTACGGAGCGTTGATTGCAAACTGCCCTGGAATCCGGTACAATGAAATACGGAAGGTGACGCTATGGATCAGACCAGAACAGACAGCCTGATCCGCCGTCTGCGATTGGAGCAGGGCATGACTCAACTGGCGCTGGCGGAACGGCTGGGGGCAGCGATAAGGCGGTTTCCAAGTGGGAACGGGGCTGCGGTGCGCCTGATCTCTCCATCCTTCCCCTATTATCTCAAGCCCTGGAGGTGGACACGGACACCCTGCTCCGGGGGGATCTGGAGGCGAATGACCTGACCAATGGCAATCTGAAGCACATGCGGTTTTATCTCTGCCCGGAATGCGGCAATCTGTTGCTCTCACAGGAGAATGCGGACATCAGCTGCTGCGGACGGCGGTTATCTCCGCTGGAGCCGCAAAAGACTGACCCGGCACACCTGCTGCATGCAGAGCGGAACGATGGAGAATGGTATATCACCACAGCGCACTGCATGCACCGGGAGCATTATATTTCCTTTGTGGCACTGCTCAGCGGCGATACCCTCATCCTCAAAAAGCGATACCCGGAATGGACGTTGGAAACCCGGCTGCCCTATCTGCCCCAAAGCACATTGCTTTGGTACTGCACACAGCATGGCTTGTTCAGCCAGCGGTTGTAAAAACTGCATACAAAAAAGAGCAGCTCCGGCTGCTCTTTTTGCGTATTGCCCAGCGGGTATAACCACCCGCCTCATCAGCAACTTTTCAACATTCCTTTCCGAATGCAGTATCAGTCCAGGGACGTTCTGACCCAGCGATCCAGAAACGCCATTTGCTCCGCCGTATGGAACCAGTGCTCGCCGCCTTGCATCACCGTCAGAACTGCGCTGGTTCGCTTCGCAAAAGCGGACATAACCCCGGGAGCAGTCAGATTATCCCTGTCCCCGTAGAGAATGCAGGTAGGCACGTCCCACCGGATTGGATGCCGCCGCACATAGCAAAGATATTTCCAAGACAGAGTCTCGCCAAAGCTGGTGGGGATCTCTCCCCGGGCGGAAAGCTCCTCCTCGGTCACATTTGCCCAGGTCATCATGCTGCGAATCAGCTTTTCCATATCCACCACAGGAGAAATCAACAGTGCTTGATCCACCTGCCTGCCGGAAAGGGCATGCATGGAAAAGAAAGCACCAATGCTGTTGGCGATTAAGAGAATGGTGTCATACGCTTTTCGCTGCTCCTCGAAAAAGACGGGGAATTCTGCTTGCGCCTCCCATGGATTCTGTGCGTGATAATCAAAGCCCGTCACATCCCACCCGGCAAGCAGTGGCTTGTAATGCTCCGCTTCCTTGGAATCGCCCCCCTTCCCGTGTACATAAATGGCAAGGTGCCTTGCAGATTGTGGATTTGCTTGTATGCTGTTCATATGATACCTCCCGGATACGAATAAGTTTCACATGTGCGCCTTTTGCTGCTCTGAAGCAGGAGGCCCGGCAGGCTTCATGCAAAACAGATGCACACCAAGCGCAGCATTAAAGCCGGTAGCAGCAAACACACTGAACCGCTCCACAACGCCGAAATATGCAGCAGGCACCAGCTTCATGCCCAGTGCTCCTACCAGCATCATGCCAAGGGCGATCCCGGCGCAGATCCCGTAGGAACGGCAATCCCGATGCCGGATCCCGGCAATGAGGATCAGCGTCAGAGACAGTATGGACAGCAGCACCACCAGAACAGTCACCAGGATGTGCATCCGATCCTGTAGAGTGCCCCCATAGCCGCTGTCACTGAGGGGAAACATCCGGTACCCCACCGCCGAGATCCATTCCATAGCCGCAAACAGGTAGATGCCGCTCCGCAGCAACCGATTCTTTCTGCCCTGAATGCCCAGGCATACCACCGTAACACAAAGCACTTCACAGGTGTTATACAGGGCACTAAGCTGATTCCACAGGGCAAGGGACGGGGCGTTTGCTGCGCTCAGATCGCTGACCGCCTGTGCCATCCAGTTGTAGCCAGGATAGGCAAGCGGGGCAAATATCACTGCCGCCCCATAGGACAGCAGGCTCAAGTTCCCCAGCAGCCCCAACCGCTGAAGCATTGGTTTTTTCATGATGCTCAACCCTTTCAATCGTGTGGTGTTGCCTCAATCGCCGACTCCATCACACGTTCATACTAACTAACGTTCGTTAGTATAAGAATAGCACATGCTTAACCTCTTGTCAAGTCCACTGCAAATATAGTGCAGTCTGCTTGCAAATCTGCTGCGACTGTACTATACTAGGGGCAAACCAACTGCAATTCCCACACCATGCAAAGGAGGCAGAAGCTATGAAAGCGGAATGGATTCTGAATCTCAAGCCCGGAGAGGATCCGGAACAAAAGGCACAGGAATGGATCCGGGAGTATAACGCATTTGCCGAGGATTTCCCGGACAGCAGGGCGCTGGCAGACCAGCTGAGTCAGCGTGTCCGGAATGCCGCAGCCCTTCTGAAAGGAACACATGCAGCCGATAACCTAAATTTGAACGGAGTTCCGCTGGGCGATCCGACAGATATGGCTTTCGTCGGATCCTGGTTCTCCTTGCCGGAGCTTGTGGATATACAAATGGGCTGGGCAGTCCTGGCGGACGGGCGGAACGATGCCCCGGGGGATCCCCACGCTTCGGTGCGGCAAGGATTCCTGCGGGAATTGGAGGGCAAGTGGCAGGACGCTCTCCGCTGTTATCAGCAAGGGCCGGAGGATCCGGAGATTCGGAGAAGAATGCAGTACTGCCGGGAACGGACGACAGCAGAGGGTGCATTGTGCTATGCAAAGGCACAGGAGCTGTTGCTGAAGCTGCGGCAGTCGGAGGCGCTGAAGCTGCTGAATCAGGCTGCCCACCTGGGAAATATAGATGCCACAGAACAGCTTGCCCTTTCTCCGGCATCAAAGGATCGGGAAAAGGCATTGGGATTGCTGCGGCATGCGGCAGGGCAGAACGACCCGGACGCATGCTTTGCCCTGTATCGGCTGTATGACCAGGGAATCTATCCCGTACAGGCAACGGAAGCGGAACGGATGCTGCACCAGGCGGCTGATCTGGGGCATGCCCAGGCACAAACCCTGACAGCGGAGGGCACAGATCTGCGCCCTGTCCGAACCATTTTGCTGGAGGAGATCCATGCAGGCAGCAAGAATGCCCTATGGTGGATGGTACAGGAATGCGAGAAGCAAGGGGATATGGAACAGGCTGTGGAATGGCTGGACAAAGCCATTGAGGCAAACCAGCTGGATGCACTGCTTGCAACAGCTCAGGCGTATGCAGAACCGGGAACAGAGGCGTACAGCCGGGCGGATGCTATGGATTACTACCGGCGTGCCGCAAGGGCAGGCTCTCTGGAGGCTCTGACTGCTCTGGGGGACTTGGAGCTGACGGATACCCATATTTCCTTTTACGATATGGCCTTACTGCTGCACAGCCCGGATGCGCCCCGGAAAAAGCCGGATCAGCACATGATGGAGCAGCACAGAAAGCAGCTGGCATGGTATACCTTGGCTGCAAACGCAGGGGCAGTGGGACCGATGCTGGCGCTGAGTGATGCTTATGCGCAGGGATACCCGGTGGAGCAGGACGCAGCACAGGCATTCTTCTGGGCAAATCAAGGTGCCGGAGCCGGGGATCCCCTTTGCATGTACAAAGCCGCACGCATGCTGGAACAGGGAAATGGGGTACAACAGAATCTGCCGGAGGCGGTCAGACTCTACGAGCAAGCCGCTCTGGAGGGGATGGAGCAAGCAGCGGAACGATTGTGGCAGATTTATACCACAGGGCTTGGAGCCATTCACTCCAATCGGCGAAAAGCCGCATTTTATCTCCGCCGAATAAACCGGAGGTAACCGGTTTCCAAACACAACACAGCGCCATGTATAATACATGACGCTGTTTTTATTGGATGTAGCCTTCTCCACACCCATCAACTTCATGGGCTGTAACCCTTGCTATTGGCTGATCCGGGAAAACGCCATCACGGCAATGCCCAGTACCACCAGGATCACGCCTGTGGCACGGTTCAGAGTCTTTGGAGTTGCCTTATTCGCCAGCACCGCAGCGACCTCCGCCCAGATTAAGGTAAACATCACGCACAAGCCCCACACCAGCCAGTCCGGAGTACCGCCGATCACGAAATGGGACACAGCACCGGTCAGGGCGGTAAAGGTCATGATGAACACGCTGGTACCAACGGCGGTTTTCAGCTCATACCCCAGCACGGAGGTCAGAATCAGAAGCATCATCATGCCGCCGCCTGCACCTACAAAACCGCAGATAAACCCAATCAGCATACCGCATACCAGGGATTGTATGGCACGCTTTTGGGCGGATACCCCCTGCATGGCCTCCTTGGTGGTCATCACCGGCCGGAGGATAAACTTGATGCCCAGCAAAAAGGTCATGAACACAGAAAAGTTCCCCATGGTGGCAGAGGGCACCAGGCTTGCCACAAAGCTGCCCACCACAGTGAAGGCAAGCACAGCCCCCATCATAATCAGTCCGTTGCGGATATCCAGATTCTTATTTTTTCCATAGGTATAGGCGGATGCAGCGCTTGCCAGCACGTCAGAGGACAGGGCAATGCCCACCGCCATGTAGGGATCCATATGCAAAAAAGTAATCAGCATGGGACTGATGACTGCCGCCGCACTCATTCCGGCAAAGCCAGTGCCCAGTCCGGCGCCCATACCGGCTAAAAACGTAACAAGCAACGTGATCAACAAATGCAAATCTGATTTCCCCTTTCTGAAGATATCCAATGTAGCCCAGTATAACACATCCAGTGAAAAGTGTCAAGGCGCAAAAGAGTACCCTTTTTCGGCTACATGTCCAAAAAAATACACTGTATTTTAGAGATTTGTATAAAACGTCGAAATTAACACGAATTATGTTTACTTTTTGTGCACCTTGTGTTATAATTATAGTAACAAGACAGAAGTGGGGGAGGTGTGCTTCCACAGCATGCCTAAAATAAAATTTAAAAATTTAAACGGGATCGGACATTTCTAAAATAAGAAACGGAGGGATTAGAATGTCAAACCTGAACAACCAAACTACACCGGACATACAGATGATTTGGCAATGCTATGGACAGAACCCCCAACCTTTTTTGCTGCTTCGCAGTGAAACGAACGAAAACGGTACGCAAAAGCTACAGGCAGTTTACGGCAATCAGGCGTTCTATGCTCTGACCAAATCGGATCCCACCACCCTGGAGGGCACTCCATACCAGGTGCTGTTCCAGGACAATACACTCCAACATACAGAACAACTGCTGGCAATTGCTACGGAGGGCGGCTCAATACAGATCCAGCTGTCAAATCAATCCATCGACAATCTGACCATCCGGGCATTTCAGCTGATGCCTGGATTCTGTGGCTGTCTGCTGTCACAAGATAGCCAGCCGGACATTTACACAGAGCTTGAAAAACTGGACGAAAACCTCAGCGGTGGTTTGCTGGTCATTGAGAATGCATCTCCCTACCGACTGCTGTATATCAACCAGTTTCTCTACCTGCTGCTGGGTTATGGAACCATGGCAGAACTACAAGATGAGTCGGAAAGTGCCGCTATATACAGCTTTATCCATCCGGAGGATATGGAAAAGGCAAAAGAGGCCCTGCACAGCATGACGGATATAGGATTCGCCCACTGCGTTCTCCGGGTGCAGAAGAAAAACGCCGATTATCTTTGGCTCTCTCTGCGAGGCAAGTGCAGAATGCTTGCCGGCGTACCTGTCCTCATTCTCACTGCCCACGAAATCGGAAACGAGATCGAAACCATACAGCTGGAAGGAAATATCAGTCACCAGGTAAATCTGAATCTGGCAGCCCAGTATTATGCGTTGTATTACCTGGAGGCTGCATCCGGTCATTATCGGCTGGTGTTCCACGATTCCAGACTGGAACAGCCCCATATTCCAACGGAGGGGGATCACATTCTGGCAACCAGAAAATATCTGGAGGAGCTTGTGCATCCGGACGACCGGGAAAAGCTGCTGCGCCTGACCAATGTGCGGGAACTGATCCGCTGCTCCCGGCAGTGCGGAAATTGCCGGGTCTTGAACGTGCAGTTTCGGCGCAAATGTGGCGGAGTGTATGAATGGGTGGAGATGTATTTATCCATCAACGCTGCCGACCGACCGGAAAAGAGACTGGTGACCCTGGCGTTCCGGAATATCCATGAAGAAAAGCTGGCAGAGCTTGCGCACCGGTATCTGGACGTGATTGCCTATGCCATTGCGGACACCTACGATGCGGTACTGGAATATGACACCCGGTGCAACTCCCTGTTTGAACTGCAAATGACGGACGATGGGCTTCGCCGTTCCCGGCGGTGCAGAGCATCCTCTGAGGTGGTGACCCAGATGGCAAGGGAATGCATCCACCCGGATGATATGAATGCCTTCCTGGAGGAATTTCACCCGGATCGCTTCAAGAAGCTGAGCAAGGGACAAGCCATTACCCGGGAATACCGCAGGCATTGCCCGGACGGCAAATATCACTGGTGTTCCTACAGCATGCGCTGCTTTATGCAGAACGGAAGAAAATTATACATTCTCTTTGTCAAGGACATCCACGAGACTAAGATGCGAGTGCAACAGCAACAGGCAGAGTTGCGTCAGGCAATCGTAGAAGCAGAACAACGAGCGCTTGAGAAAACCCAACAGTTGTTCACCTATTACGGCAAAACCATTGAATTGATGAGTTCCGTGGTGGAGTACCGTTCCCTGGAGTCGGGAGAGCATGTAAAGCGGATCAAGAATTATACCAAGGAACTGCTCCAGGCGGCAATTGACCTGTATCCGGAACAGCATCTGACAGCGGAAAAGATCCAGAGCATTACGGAAGCCTCCGCCCTGCATGACGTGGGGAAGATCGGCGTACCGGACGGAATCCTGCTGAAGCCCGGCAGGCTCACCAAGGATGAGTTTGAGGTCATGAAGCGGCATACCCTGATCGGGTCGGACATCGCAAAGGAGATCCCCTTTGTGGCGGAACGGAAGGCTGAATACAACTACGGGTATAACATTGCCCGGTATCACCACGAACGTTTTGACGGCAAAGGCTATCCGGAGGGACTCCAGGGAGATCAGATTCCCTTCTGCGCCCAGATCGTTGCCATTGCGGATGTGTTCGATGCTCTGACCACCAAGCGGGTGTATAAGGACGCCTATTCCAAGGAAAAGGCATACGAGATGATTATGAACGGGGAGTGCGGCATCTTTGCCCCGAAAATGCTGGAGTGCTTTGCCCGGGTGCGGGAGCGCTTCAACAAGCTGGTACAGGCGGATCACTGATCCGCCCCAGTGCGCATACAACGAAAAAGCCTTCCGAATCAATCGGAAGGCTTTTTTTGGTGGGGTGGGTAGTGGGATTCGAACCCACGGTCTTCGGGACCACAATCCGACGCTTTAACCAACTAAGCTATACCCACCATCGGATTATATAACAGGGACTTGCACCCTTATTATCAATTGGCGCGCCTTATTGGACTCGAACCAATGGCTTACTGCTTAGAAGGCAGTTACTCTATCCAGCTGAGTTAAAGGCGCATGTGGAGCGGGTGATGGGAATCGAACCCACGTAACCAGCTTGGAAGGCTGGCATTCTACCATTGAACTACACCCGCAGCGAATGCAATCAACCAACGAATACTATTTTATCACAAAGTGCGCCGTTTGTCAAGCACTTTTTGAAAAAAATACGCAGACCCGGGAGAAAGCCGCCAGCATTGCCTACGCTTCCTCCTCCAACAGCATCAATTCCTCAAATTTCTCCTCCATCTGTCCCTTGACCTGTTCGATCTGGTTGCAAAGCTGCTGCATGCGCTTGTAGTCCGCACAGACCTCCTCTGTGCCGATCTGCTCCTGAAGCTGCTGTTGCTGCTGCTCCAGCGCATCGATCTCCTGCTCCAGAGTTCGGATCCGGTTCCGGCGCTGCGCCTCCCGGCTCCGCTGCTCCTTGGTGCGGTAAACCTTGGTGCCCCGCTCCTTTGCCTCCTCCGCTGCACGGCGCTGCTTCTGGGCATCCGCCTCCTGCTGCGCAAGCAGCTCCCGCTGCTGATGTACCGCCAGGTAACTGTCGAAATTGCCGGGGAACAGCTCCGCCTGATGGGGGGTGATCTCCAGGATCTTGTCGGAGATCCGGTTCAGAAGGTACCGGTCATGGGACACGAACAGGATGGTGCCGGTGTATGCCGCCAGCGCCTCCTCCAGCACTTCTTTTGTGGTCAGATCCAGATGGTTGGTAGGCTCGTCCAGGATCAACACATTGCCATGCTCCAGCATCATCAGGGCAAAGCACACCTTTGCACGCTCGCCGCCGCTGATGACCCCGATCTGCTTGAACACATTCTCCCCGGTCATGCGCACCTGCCCCAGCAGACTCCGGATCTCCAGATCCGTCATGGTGGGATACCGGTCGTGCAGTTCATCGATCACCGTGTTGTTCGGATTCAGCTGGGTGCTTTCCTGCTCAAAATAGGACAGCTTTACGTTGCTTGTCCAGTGTACATTCCCACGATGGGGCAGCTTTCCCAGCAGCACCTTCAACAGGGTGGATTTCCCGATGCCGTTCTCCCCGATGATGCCGATCTTCTCCCCTCGCTTCACCTCAAAGGACAGGGAATCTACCAGGGTGCGCTTCTGTTCTCCGATGCCTACGGTTACGTCAATATTCTGCACCTGCAGCAGATCAAAGGGCGGCTCGGTTTCATAGGTGAACCGGAGCTTTGCCGCCTTCTGGGGCATCACCGGCTTTTCGATCCGCTCCATCCGTTCCAGTGCCTTCACCCGGCTCTGAGCGCTTTTTGCAGTGGTAGCACGGACAATATTCCGGGCAACATAATCCTCCAGCTTGGCGATTTCCTTCTGCTGGGCTTCGTATTCCTTCAGCTGCCGGGCGACCGCCTCCGCCTTGAGTCGGGTAAATGTGGTATAATTTCCCTTGTACCGGGTCAGATGCCCCCGCTCGATCTCACAGATGGAGGTACACAGCTTGTCCAGGAAATACCGGTCGTGGGATACGATCAGCAGTGATCCCTTGTAATCCTTCAGGTACTCCTCCAGCCACAGCACCGTCTGGAAATCCAGATGGTTGGTAGGCTCATCCAGAATCAAAAGGTTCGGCTCCTCCAGCAGCAGCTTGGCAATGGCAAGCCGGGTCTTTTCTCCACCGCTGAAGCTGGAAATGACCCGGTCATAGGTATCCTCCCCAAAGCCCATACCGTTGAGGACGGTCTTGATCTTCACGTCGATCAGATACCCATCCTGACTTTCAAAAAAGGCGGTAAGCCGGCTGTATTCTTCGGACACTACATCCAGAGCGCCGTGCATCTGCGCCTCCAGCTCTCGCATCCGGTCTGCCGCCTGCAATACATCCGCAAAGACGCTGCGCATTTCCGCATACACCGTACTGCTGCGCTCCAGCCCCCCCATCTGCTCCAGGTAGCCCACCGTGGTTTTGGAGGCACGGGAGATCACCCCATCGTCCTCAACAAAGCGATCCGGTTCCTCCTTTCCGGTGAGGATCCGCAGAAAGGTGGTCTTGCCGCAGCCATTGGCGCCCACCAGACCGATACGCTCCCCTTCGTTGATGGTCAGGTTCACGCCGTGCAGAATCTCCCTGCCGTTGTAGTATTTATGAATATTCGATAAGCTAACCAGCATGCTTTTCTCTCCATTGCCGTAATATCTTTTAGGGAGTGTTGACACTAAGATAATATGCAGATTTTCGAGCATAAATTTTACGTAGACAAGGCAAAAAGTCGCAGGCAGGCTGTCGCCTGTCAAGACTTTTTAACGCAGAATGCGTGAAATTTTGCCGCAAAGATGCGTTGTTAGGCTTCGTATCAACACGACCTAGGCAACACCGCAAAAAATGTGTGGTATTATTTTTATTATACCACAGCCCGGGCTGTTTGACAAGCAAAAACCGGCACCCAGAACGGATGCCGGAAGGAATCAACCCTTGGAGCGACTGAATTTTTTCTTTGCACCAAAGTTGATGGACATGGTAAAAATCCGGTCGGAGGTAAACAGCCGCAGGGCGATGGTGATGCAGATCAGAAACACTGCTAACTGATAGCCTGCCCCGATCCAGTACAGGGTCATATTCCCGAACATGACGTTGCTCATAGCCGAAAAGGTATGGGTAAAGGGAATGGCGTACAGCAGCGTCCGGACAACCGGGGACAGGGACTGGATATCCGTCATCATGGAAATCAGATAGGGAATCATGGCAAGCACCATAATGGGCATCAGCACGGACTGGGCGGACTTGGCATCGTTCACCAGTGCCCCCAGAATGATGGACACGGACAGGGTCACAAGAATAGTCAGGAACATTTGCAGTCCTACCAGCAGGTAACTGCCTGCGGTCATATTGACCCCAAGCTGGGTCATAACATCGTCCATGGTCTGCGCCTGCCCCACCACTTCCCCCAGGGAGGCATCCCCAATGGACTGGGACAGCATGGAGGACAGGTATCCGGTAAAGCCCAGCATGTACACCACCGCATTCAGCAGTGCTACAATGGCTGCCGCCAGCATTTTCGCCAGAATCACCGACAAACGGGATACGGGTGCAGACAGCAGAGTTTCCAGGGTCTTGTCAATTTTCTCGGTGGAAATGGCACCAATGATCATCTGGGAGGTGTACATTACCAGCATGAACACCACAATGGGAATCAGCATGTTCTGCATGGACAAAAAACCCACCAGGGTGGAACTGTTGATCTGGGCGCTTTTGTCACGCACCACCGTGATTTCCTTCGTTCCAAAGGGCTGCATGGCTTTGGCAGCCTGTTCCTGGGTCATACCGGACTGCTCCATCAAAACCTGGGTGAGAATGGTGCGAATGGACTGAAGCCCCCCGGCAAGCGGATCCCCGGCACTGCTGACCATGGAGGCATTTTTCAGCACGCTGACGGTTTCCACCTGTGCCGGATCGGTTCCATGAAGCAACTCATCCGTAAAGCCCTCCGGCAGAATAATCAGGGAGGAAAGCTCCAGCCGGGACATGGTGGCTGCCCGATCCTCCCCGGTGATCTCCACCGTATCCACCTCATAGCCCAGGACTTTCAGCTGTTGGATGAGACTCCGGGTCAGATCCGTGTCGTCCTGGTCGCAGATATGCAGGGAGCCGCTTTCCTTGGCAGCATCCTGCACCACGTTGCTGAGAATCTGCCCGATCATAAACATCATACCGGCGGTAACCACCAGCACGACCACAAGCTGCGCGGTGAGCAATTCCCGCAGCTCTTTTTTCAACAGACTAATGAACTTCATGCTGCAGCACCACCCTTTCAAATACTTCCTCCAGATTTGCCGCACCATACCGGGTCTTCAGCTCCTCCGGCTTTCCGGTGACCATCAGATGCCCGCCGGAAATGATGCCCACCCGGTCGGATACATACTCGATCTCCAGCATATTGTGAGAGGACAGCAGAAAGCTCATGCCCTCGTCCCGGGCAAGCTGCAGGATCATCTTCCGGATCTCCAGAGCGTTGATTACATCCAGACCGCTGGTTGGCTCGTCCAGGATTGCCAGCTTGGGACGGGTCATCACCGCCCGGGACAGCAGCAGCTTCCGGATCATACCCCGGGAGTAGGTACCGATCTTTTCGTTGAGCCGATCCCCCAGGCCGCACATTGCCATGGCACGCTGCACGCAGGCATCCGCCTGTTTCCGGTCGGTGGTGAAAATGCTTGCCATGAATTTCAGATACGCCTTGCCGGTCATGGTTTTGTATGCCCCAGCCTCATCCGGAAGATACGTAATGCATTCCCGCACCTTCGCCGGCTCCCTGCACACACTATGCCCGGAAACAACAGCGTCACCGCCGGTGGGCTGCAGCAGAGTGGCGATCATGCGGATGGTGGTGGTCTTGCCGGCGCCGTTGGGGCCGATCAGGGCAAAGATCTCCCCCTCCCCGATCTGAAACGACACCTGGTCGGCTGCCAGCACCTTGGAATACTGCTTGGACAGTCCCTGTACGTCCAGTACCATAGTTCTCCTCCTTACAAAAACAGGCTATGGAACACTCCATAGCCTGTGATTCGTTTCTTATGCCTCAGGCGTCGGATTCTCGTTGGTCGGATCAAAAGTTGTTTCCGGCTTATCCTCCTCCGGCGCATCCGGCGGTGTGACCAGCTCGCCATGCATCAGCTTTTCAAAGTCTTCCCCGTCGATCTTCTCATACTTGAGCAGATACTGCGCCAGGCATTCCAGCTGATCCCGATGATCGGTCAGAATCTTTTCACACTTGGCGTAAGCATCCTCCATGATCCGGCGTACTTCCTCGTCGATTTCCGCCGCCACAGTCTCGCTATAGGTATGGGTATGCCCGTAGTCCCTGCCCAGGAATACCTCATCCTGTTCGGAGGCATAGCCCACAGGTCCAAGCTTTTCGGAGAATCCGTACTTGGTCACCATATCCCGTGCCATTTTGGTAGCACGCTCAATGTCATTGGACGCCCCGGTGCAGATATCATCCAGCATCAGGGATTCTGCCACACGGCCTCCCAGGAACACGATCAGCTCCTCCTGCATCTTGCGGCGGGAAACGTGGCTGTCGTCGCTCTGGGGACGAGTCCAGGTAAGACCGGCTGCCATACCACGCTGAATGACGCTGACCTGGTGTACCTTATCGGTAGTTTCCAGGTTATAGGTGGCAATGGCATGCCCAGCCTCATGGTATGCGGTGATCTTCTTGTCGCTTTCGGTCACAAGCCGAGACTTCTTTTCCGGCCCAGCCATAACCTTGAAGGAGGCTTCCTCAATATCCGATTCAATGATGGCTTTTCTGTTGGCACGGGCTGCCAGCAGCGCCGCCTCATTCAACAGATTCTCCAGATCCGCACCGGTAAAGCCCTGGGTGGTTCTGGCAATGGTTTTCAGATTCACATCCGGTCCCAGAGGCTTGTTCTTGGCATGTACCCGGAGGATCTCCTCACGACCCTTCACATCCGGATACCCCACCACGATCTGTCGGTCAAACCGACCGGGACGCAGCAGTGCCGGATCCAGAATATCCCGGCGGTTGGTGGCAGCAATAACGATCACGCTGTCATTGGCGGTAAAGCCGTCCATCTCCACCAGCAGCTGGTTCAGGGTCTGCTCCCGCTCATCATGACCGCCGCCCAGACCGGCACCTCTGTGCCTGCCCACTGCGTCGATCTCATCGATAAAGATGATGGAGGGAGAATGCTTCTTTGCCTGTTCAAACAGATCACGGACACGGGATGCACCCACGCCCACGAACATTTCCACGAAATCCGAGCCGGAAATCGGGAAGAAGGGACACCCCGCCTCCCCGGCAACTGCCCGGGCAAGCAAAGTCTTACCGGTACCGGGAGGGCCAAGCAGCAACACGCCCTTGGGAATCCGGGCACCGATCTCGGTGTATTTCTTGGGGTTTTTCAGGAAGTCCACCACTTCCTCCAGCTCGTGCTTTTCCTCGTCCGCACCGGCAACGTCCTTAAAGGTTGCCTTCTTGCCGTGCTGGGACTGCGCTTTGATATTTGCCTTTCCAAAGGCAGAATACCTGCCGCCTCCGTTCTGCCGGAACATAAACACGATCAGGAAAATACCCATGCCAAGCATCACAACAGTGGGGATCACTGTCAACAACCAGGAGCTGTCCTTGATCTTGTAGTAATCCTGCTCCAGGGGCGCATCCGGGTTCTGCTTGTTGTATTCCTGCCGGTAGTTGTCCGTATCATCCAGAAACAGGCTCACGTTGGGCACAGTGTACTTCTTCTTGTCCTTGGAATCCTTTACGGTAAATTCCAGTTCCCCTGTGCCAAGATCCAATGTATAGCTAGTGACCTGATAATCGTCAAAGTATGCAATGATCTCGGAGTATTTCGTGCTCTTGCCGGACTTGGACAGCATGGGCATGATCACGAATACAGAAACCACCAGCATCACTGCGATCAGGATATACGCCAGGGCGCCTCTATTTCTTCCAGGTGTCAATCCATTCACTCCTTGTCGGACCTAAGGTCCAGTAAAATTCAGCCATCGGATACGGTCAGCGTCAGCAGCTGCTGTGTGCCGGCATCCGGCTGTACACGGGCTGAAATTCCGATCCCCTCAATCCAGATCAGCCCCGCATCATCCTGAAGATAATGCAGCTTGGACCGCTGCTGCACCGGCACCTTCTCCTGAAGCAGTTTTTTTACCGACTTGGTAAAATCCCTGCCTGCAAGGCGGATGGAATTCCCCTGCTTTCTGCCGCGCAGTACAGCCGTCCCTTTTATTTTATCATAATCCAAAGTGGCATTTGTGAATTTACTGTGAACATTGCAATTACTTGTCACTTGATTTATCTTTTCCAGTCGAGCCATGCAGATCCGTCCGGGCATCAGCCGGTTTTCCCCGATTTGTAAAACCATCTCTCCCACAGCGGGTGACGGCGCTTGTGCATGCTCCCATTTCAGCATACCCTGATCTGCGGTCAGATAAACCCCGGCAGCAATATTTTGCTTGCCGCCGGTTTGCAGCAGCTGCTCCACCCGGGCGATCCGCACTGCGGAAACCTCCACGCCGCACCGCTGCAAAAACAGTGCCAGCACCCGGCGCTCCATGGCAGGATGCAGATTTTGCAGGCCGGACAGGCTGTTCTGCGCCGGGTCAAAGCATCGGTCAAAGGCATCCTGCGCCTGCTGCTCCAGATACTGCTGCTCATCCGACAGAATCCGGGTCATGACGCCCACCGTCCGATCCACTGCTGGATTCTGCTGCCGCAGCACCGGCAGCACATGATGCCGCAGTCGGTTCCGGAAAAATGCGTCCTGGGCATTGGTACTGTCCGTCACATAGCTTTGATGCTGCTGTGCCAAAAATCCCAGGATCTGTGGTCGGGTGACATACAGCAACGGTCGGATGATCCTGCCCCGGACGGGAGGAATGCCGCACAGCCCTGCAAGCCCGGTACCCCGGGTGAGCCGCTCCAGTACCGTTTCCGTATTGTCAGAAGCGGTGTGGGCAGTGGCGATTTTGGAGCCGGGAGGGCATAGCGCTTCCAGCTTGGCATACCGCAGCTCCCGTGCCGCCATTTCGCAGGAGGTATGCTTCCGCTGTGCCGCATAGGTCGCCACATCGCATGTGCCAAGGAAAAAGGGCACCTGCCGTTTCTCACAAAGCTGTGCACAGAAGGCAGCATCCCGGTCGCTTTCCGCCCCACGAAGATGGTGATTCACATGCACTGCCCGAAGACTGATGCCAAGCTGTTCCCGCAACGCAAGCAATCCCAGCAGCAGCGCCGTACTGTCTGCCCCGCCGGACAGCGCCACCGTTACCGTATCCCCCGGCTGCACCATAGCATACCGATGGATGGTTTCCATCATGCAGTGCAGCATGTCAGCGCTCCGGGTTGGAGAACCGGGTGTACTGACCATCCCAGATCAGTTCCACCGTGCCGGTTTCTCCGTGACGGTTCTTCGCCACGATGCATTCGCTGATGTTGGGGCGCTCACTTTCCTTATTATAATAAGCGTCCCGGTACAGAAACATGACAATGTCCGCATCCTGCTCGATGGAACCGGATTCACGCAGGTCGGACAGCATAGGGCGCTTGTCCGGCCGGCTCTCCACCCCTCGGTTCAGCTGGGACAGCAGCAGCACCGGAATGTCCAGTTCCTTTGCCATAATTTTCAACTGCCGGGTGATTTCGGAGATCACAAGCACACGGTTGTCGGATTTGGTGGCGGAATCCATCAGCTGCAAATAGTCGATGACCACCAGTCCCACGTTTTTCATCCGCCGCAGCTTTGCCTTGATCTGAGGCACGGTGACGCCGGAGCATTCATCCAGATAAATGCCCATGCCGCTCAGATAATTGGCACTGGACGCAAGCCGCACCCAGTCGTCGGAGCTGATCTTGCCGCTGCGCAGCTTGTTGGAATCCACCAACGCCTCCGTAGAAAGCATACGGGTGGCAAGCTGCTCCATGGACATTTCCAAAGAGAAGATGGCGACCTCCTTGTCGGAATGCCGTGCCACGTTGGTGGCGATATTCAGCGCAAAGGCGGTTTTACCCATGGCAGGACGGGCTGCGATCAAAATCAGATCGGATTTGTTCAGACCGGAGGTAATGGCATCCAGCATGGAAAAACCGGTACGGGCACCGATGTACTTTTCCCGATCCGGCCCTGCCATTTTGCCGATGGTGTCGTATGCCTCTACGATAACCTCGCTGATGGGGATCAGACCCCGTACATCCTTGCCCTGGCGGATATCGAAGATCTTCTGCTCCGACCAGTCCAGCAAGGTCTGGGCATCATCGCCGCCATCCGCCACCCGATCCAGCACCTCCTGTGCCACATAGGCGAGAGAACGGATGTAATACTTTTCCGCAACGATTTTGCAGTAGCTTGCCACATTGGACACAGAGGGCATCTGATCCACCAGAGCGGCAAGATATTTTCTGCCCTCCTGGGCGTTTTCAAAGATCCGAACCTGCAGCGCCTCGTTGAGCACCACCACAACGTCAGCCTGGGAGCCGCTGGTGAACAGCCGCAGCATGATGCCGTACAGCTGCCGGTGCTGCTCATTGTAAAAGCATTCCGGGCTGATAAGATCCACCACCGTAGGCAGCACATCGCTGTTGACCAGAATGGCACCCAGAATGGACTGCTCTGCCTCAATGCTGTAGGGCAGCTCTTTCTCCGAAAAGCCTCCCTGCTCGAGCTGATTCATGACAATCCCCTGCTTTCAATGTCAGTTTGCTTCTACCACAGAAACAGTCACCTTTGCGCCGATACCGGTGTAGAGCCGGATCTCCGCCTCGTATTCGCCGTAGTTCTTGATATCGCTCTTGAGATTGATCCGCTTCTTGTCCACAGTGCAGCCATACTGGGCAGCAATCTGCTCTGCGATCTGAGCAGCGGTCACTGCGCCAAACAGCTTGCCGTTTGCCCCCGCCTTGGCATGGACGGTAACGGTCTTGCCGTTGATCTTTTCGGCAATCTCCCGGGCGTTCTGCTTTTCCACGTCAATTTTATGCTGCTGGCTTGCCTTCTTCCCGGCAAGATCACTCAGGTTCTTGGCGGTTGCCTCCAGGGCGAGTCCTTTGCCGATCAGAAAGTTTCTTGCGAAGCCGTCTGCCACTTCCTTTACGTCCCCGGCCTTGCCGGTTCCCTTTACATCCTTTGTTAAAATAACCTTCATCTGAATCTTCCTTTCTACTTGCTTTGCTCCGGCTGGGCAAATTCCTCAGCAAGCACCTGCAGCAGCTGCTGCTTCGCCTCAGCAACGGTAATATCGGGAATCTGGGTGGCAGCCATAGTCTGGTGCCCGCCGCCCCCCAGCTTTTCCATCACAACCTGTACATTCATGCTGCCCATGGAACGGGCGGAAATGTTCACCTCTCCGTTCAGACTGTACAGCACAAAGGACGCTGCCACGGAGCGAATCCCCAGCAGCTCGTCCGCCGCCTGGGGTGCCACCAGCTTGATGTCGTTGAAAACCTCATCCGCCACTGCAATGGCACAGTGGTGGTACAGCTCCGCCTGGGACACCAGGTGTGCCCGGTGCTGATAGGTTTCGATGGAACTGGAGAAAAACTGTCTGACGGCAATGGTGTCTGCGCCCATTTTTCGCAGATACGCAGCCGCTTCAAAGGTACGCACCCCGGTGCGCATGACAAAATTCTTGGTGTCCAGCATAATCCCCGCCAGCAGCACATCCGCATAGGCAGGATTCAGATGCTCCGTATTCCGGAAATGCTGCAGCAGCTCCGTCACCAGCTCCGCCGCCGAGGAAGCATATGGCTCGTGGTAGAAGATCACCGCATTGTCGATAAAGTTCACGATCTTCCGGTGATGGTCAATGACCACCACCTGCCGGGCATTCTGGTACAGATCCACGCTTTCCACAAAATCCTTGCTGTGGGTATCCACCACGATCAGCAGGGTCTGCTCGGTCATCTGGGTCAGCGCTGTGGGCACGTCAATGGTCAGGTGGATATCCTCCGCCTCCATCCGGTCGATCAGCACCTCGGCTAAGGTGGTCTGCCGATCCACCACCACATGTGCAGGCTTGCCGCTCTGCAGGATGGCGCCAGCCAGACCAATGGCAGAGCCGATGGAATCCAGATCCCCATACCGGTGTCCCATGATCATGACCCGGTCACAGGTATGTATCAGCTCCTGCATGGCGTTGGCAATGATCCGGGTCTTTGCCCGGGATTTTTTCTCCACGCCCTTGGACACGCCCCCGAAGAATTTATAGCCGTTCTCGGTTTTCAGGGCAACCTGGTCGCCCCCTCTGCCCAGCGCCATATCCAGCGCCTGCTTGGCAAATGCCTCGCTTTCCTCCAGGGTGGATGCCCCGTGCCCCACGCCGATAGACAGGGTAATGGCGTACCGCTCCCCTACCGTAATGGTACGGGCATCGTCCAGAATCCGGAACTTGCCCCGGATCATCTGCTGCAAATGCTGTTCCTCCACCACTGCCACAAACCGGTCGCTGGACAGCTTCCGGAGCACACCGGTGGTAGGCGCCATAAACCGCTCCAGCATCTGCTCAATGGCAACGAACACGGTGGCTTTTTCGCTTTCCTTTGCGTTTTGCAGCACGTCCTCGTAATTATCGATCACCAGCAGCATGACGGTGGGACGGGTATTGAGGAAGGTGTCCTGCAGTGCGGCATAGTCCGTCACATCCGTAAAGCACAGCAGATGCAGATTCCGGTCATTCCGGGTACAGGTGGTCACACTGATTTCGTACTGCTTGTCGCAGTAATGGACGCAGCCGCTGCCGGTTTCCAGCAGGCTGGGCAGATCCAGATCCAGCACCTCCCCGATCCGCAGACCGAACACATCGTCATTCTCCAGAATATCCCTGCCGAACAGCAGGTTGTACCAGAGGATCAGCCCGCTGTCGTCCAGGATGACGGTGGGCACTGGCAGGGAGAACATGGTTTCATGCTCCGCAGCGGCAAGCTCATCGTTCAGTGTGGCAATAAAGCGGATATTCCGCTCGGAAAACAGGAAAAAAGAAATCAGGAACAAAACAGCCGAAACAAACAGCAGCACAACGGACAGCCAGAACCGTTCCGTATCATAGCCATGCAGCCCATAGGCGGCATAGCCAGCCGAACACAGCAGCAGACCCACCGTTATACAGAACCATACCGGTCGCTTTTCCCGCATTTCTCACGCCTCCTTTGCTGCATGCCGGATCATGCCCGGATGCATCAGTGAATCTCTGAAATGATCGGCAGGATCATGGGACTGCGCTTGGTCTTGGAGAAAATAAAGTCGGACAGCGCATCCCGCAGCTTGGTCTTCATGGAATTCCACTCCCGGAAATCCTGGGGCGTACAGCTTGCCAGGGTGTGACTCAACAGGTTCCGTGCCTCATCCATCAGCTGTTCGGACTCCCGCACATACACAAAGCCCCGGGAGATCATATCCGGCCCTGCCACCACTTCTCCGATGGACTTGTCGATGACCACTGTTACAATGATCAGACCATCCTCTGCCAGATGCTTTCTATCACGCAGCACAATGGAGCCAACGTCCCCCACGCCAAGACCGTCCACCATGACTCTGCCCGCAGGCACCTGGGACACGATCTTCATATCCACGCCATCGGTCTCGATCACGTTGCCGATGTCCCCGATGATGATATTTTCCTTGGGAATGCCCATATCCATCGCCAGCTGCTTCTGCTTCTTGAAGTGCTTGTATTCCCCGTGCACCGGCATATAGAACTTGGGCTTGGTCAGCGCCAGGATCAGCTTGGTTTCCTCCTGGCAGGCGTGACCGGACACATGCACCTCGTACATGCGCTCGTAGACCACTTCAGCCCCGCATTTCATCAGCTCATTGACCACCTTGGTCACGGTCTTTTCATTGCCGGGAATGGGAGTGGCGGAAATGATGATGAAGTCCTGGGGGGTGATGGTCACCTTCTTGTGGTCGTTCATTGCCATCCGGGTCAGGGCGGACATGGGTTCTCCCTGGCTGCCGGTGGTGATGAGCACGATCCGCTCGCTTTCGTACCGGTTCATCATATCGATGTCGATGATGATGCCCTTGGGCACGGTCAGATACCCCAACTCAATGGCAACGGTCATAACGTTCACCATGCTTCTGCCGAAGATGGCAACCTTTCTGCCGTACCGGGCGGCGCAGTCGATGATCTGCTGCACCCGGTGAATGTTGGAGGAGAAGGTGGCAATGATGATCCGCTTGCCCTCTGCCTTGGCAAAGAGCTTTTCAAAGGATTCACCCACCGTCCGCTCCGAAGGGGTAAAGCCCGGCCGCTCTGCATTGGTGGAATCGGACAGCAGCGCCAGTACGCCCTTGCTGCCCAGCTCCGCAAACCGTGCCAGGTCAATGATCTCTCCGTTGATGGGGGTATAATCCACCTTGAAGTCACCGGTGTGTACGATCACACCGGCAGGGGTATGGATCGCCATGCCCACTGCGTCCGGGATGCTGTGGTTCACCCGGATGAACTCCACTGCCATGCAGCCGAATTTCACAGTCTGCCGAGGCTTTACCACGTTCAGCTTCACCTTGCCCAGGAGCCGGTGCTCCCGGAGCTTTCCCTCCACCAGCGCCAGGGTCAACTGGGTACCGTATACGGGAATGTTGATCTTCTTGAGCAGGTATGCAAGTCCGCCGATGTGATCCTCGTGACCATGGGTCAGCACCACGCCCCGGAGCTTGTCAACATTCCGCTCCAGGTAGGTAAAGTCCGGGATGACGATATCCACGCCCAGCATATCCGAATCCGGAAACGCAAGGCCGCAGTCGATCAGGAACATGTCGTTGGCGCACTCCACCACGGTCAGGTTCTTGCCGATCTCGTTCAGACCGCCCAGAGGAATGATCCGTACAGGGGTCTTCCGCAGTTCCTTCGGCTTTTTCTGGTTCTTTGACTTGTGGGCAGCCTGCTGCACCGGCAGCAACTGCTCCTGCTGGGGCTTATTTGCCTTCGGGGGCTTTACGCCCAGCTTCTGGGGGTTCCGGCCTGCCGGCTTTCTGCCTCCCTGCTTCTGCCCGTTCTGTCCCTGCTGAGGCACTGCTCCACTTTCACGCTTCGGACGTACAAAGCGCTTCTGATTTTCATTGTTCACATTTAACCTCTCTTTCCGGCTGCACCGCACAGTTCCTATGCAGTACTGCCTTCCTGTTGTTCCCGGCACAACACGCAGAAAGATGGTACAAGGGAACAGCTCCGCACAAAACGGGGCGGAGCTGTCCGGCAGAGCAGCCCTCCATGGCTCCGGCAGGGCGGTCTGCATGTATTACTCCTTCGATTTCGTTGAATCAGCCGCAATCGTCAAAACATCAAAGCGACGGGAGTTCCACATCCTCCCGCCGCTGCATAGTCAATGCTGCGTCATTGTCCGGGTATGTATGTATGAACCTGCCAGAAACAGACAGGTTCTAAATAGGCGTTCTCGCCTTTGATTCCAGAATGCATCGCCGGGCATCCTGCCCAAGCGTATAATTAGACAGGCTAATTATACGCCAAATCGCACAAAATGTCAAGGGCATTTTTTCAGACAATGCACAAAGATCTGTGGGTTTTCGGGAGATTCAGCAGTATCCCCTCAGAAACGCCTCTGCCTGTCCGCATAGTTCCTGTGCAGTTTCCATGTCAGAGGATGCCGCATACAACAGCAGGCTCTCCCGCCCTTCCGGCAGCACCCGGACTGCCCCCTGGGCGTTCTCCTGCAGCACGCCGCCCCGGGGATCCCCACAGACACGCTGCAGCAGCTGACGGGCGCTGTCCCCTGCCTCCATCAGCCGCCGGGTAGTATACAGGGGCGGCAGCTGTGCCAGCAGGGCGGACAGGCTCTCCCCGGTTTCCGCCAGAAGCTCCGTCAGTTCCATGCCAAGCTCCAGACCATCCAGGGAAAACCGCTGTGCCAGTGCCAATGCACGTGCCCGGGGATTCTCCTCCCTGCCGTAACGAAGAATCCG
>NZ_FR894806.1:0-10240 GCF_000434255.1 Ruminococcus sp. CAG:379
GCTTTCCTCCTTCCCCATCCCCCTATGGTATAAACCTGTAGGTTACACATTCCCATGATGCTGCACAAAACGGAAATGAACCAGTCTGGCGCATGAAATCGTGGAAACTGTTCATCACATCTGTTTTCCCCAAGAGAGGGGAGAGTTGTGGAAAAGAGAGCGCGAGAGAAAACCGGTGAGAGGGGAGAGAATAAGCATCGTTAGATGCGCTCTCTCCCCTCTCAAAGAGGTTGTCGCTCGCACACCGGTAGATGGGTCATGCGTGACCCATCCGGTTAATCAAATAGAGTCACGCACATCTCCCCAAGAAATAGAGCAATACACATCTCCCCAAGATGACAGTAAACCCGTACTGCGTGTGCCAAGCACGCAGAGCATCAAAAGCAACACAAAAGAAACAGGTCACAAAGGTCAAAAACACAAAAAACAGGCCGCTGTCGGAACGGCATCCTTGCCCGACAGTGCCTGCTTTTTGCTTTGGCGGTGTACGCTACGCTTCCACCTCGACCAGCTTTTGATCGTTCCGGAACAGCAGTGTGATGCACCAGACCGCACTGATTGCGACCAGGATATAGATCGCTCTGCTGACCAGAGAGGCTGCGCCTCCGAAAAGCCATGCAACGAGGTCGAATTCAAAGATACCGACTAACCCCCAGTTCACACCGCCGATGATCAGCAGGATCAAAGCGAGCTTGTCCCACATACGTTTGAACACCTCATTTCTCATGAACATAGTTCCTATGCTCATGGCACTAGTATCACCGGCTTTTCCGGGTTTATGCCGCATTCTTTCTTGTAAAATCGATCCAAAAGAAAACAGCCCGCCGAAGCGGACTGCTTTGCATCAGTCTTACTGTGCGTTCCCCAGGAATGCGGCGCCGATGATGCCGGCGTCGTTCCCCAGCTTTGCAATGACGATCTGGGTGTTCTGCTTGGAGTTCCGGGTGTAGACCTCCTTTGCCACCAGTTCCTTCACCGGCAGCAGCAGGGCGTCCCCTTCGTTGCAGACGCCGCCGCCGATGCAGAGGATATCCGGCTGGAAGGTGTTGATGGTGTTGGTGATGCCTGCCGCCAGATACTTGATGTAGTCGTCCACCACTGCCTTTGCAGCAGCGTCCCCCATGCGCATTGCGTCAAAGGCGATCCGTGCGGATACCTTGCCGCTCCGCTCTGCCACCAGCTTGTGCATGCTGCTGTCCGGATTTTTCGCCATGGACTCCTTGGTCATCCGGATCAGACCGGTTGCAGAGGAGAATACCTCAAAGCAGCCCTTTCTGCCGCAGGTACACTGGGGACCGTCCACGGAAATCACCGTGTGCCCGATTTCTGCACCGGCAAAATTGGAGCCTGCGTAGATCTTCCCGTCAATGATGATACCGCCCCCTACGCCTGTGCCCAGGGTGATGCATACGGCGTTGTTTGCGCCCTTGGCAGCCCCGGCAACAAATTCGCCGTATGCGGCAGCGTTTGCGTCATTCTCCACGAATACGGGCTTGTCAATGTCCTCCTGGATGTACTTGACCATGGGAGTGTTTACAAAGCCCAGGTTGTTGGAGTACTCAATGATCCCGTCCCGGCTGTTGGCAATGCCGGGGGTGCCGATGCCGATCCACTCGATCTGCTCCATGGTCAGCTTTGCATTTTCCACTGCCTGGATTGCCATTTTTGCCATATCCCTTGCGATCTCCCGATCCGGCCGGGGGCAGTTGGTCTTGGTGCTTGCCTTTGCCAGAATGTTGTACTGTTCGTCCACGACACCTGCTACAATGTTGGTGCCGCCCAGATCAATGCCTATGTAATACTTCATATGTTTTGACTCCTTTGTGGTATATTCAGACCGTTGTCAGGATGGCCTGACCGGTTCCGTCCAAAGTATATGTCCCCAGTCCTGCGGGCAGGAACACGCTTGCTCCCTTCTTCAGGGTCAGGGTATCCTCCCCGGCGGTGAGCACTGCATGCCCCTCCGTCAGCAGGATGTGGTGGAAGGATGCCTCATCCGCATCCAGCTTTGCCGCCCCATGCAGATCCAGCCGCCGGGCGGTGAAATACTCGCACCCTGCCAGCAGGGTCTCGGTGTATCCTGCATGCTCCCGGGGCGGGGATGCAGGATAGGGCTTTGCAGGCGCCAGGCGTGTCACCTCCGCCGCCTTGTCAATGTGCAGGGCACGGGGCTTTCCGTCCGCCCCCACTCTCCCGTAGTCGTATACCCGGTAGGTGGTGTTGGAATTTTGCTGGATCTCCGCAATCAGGATCCCGGCGCCGATGGCGTGAAGGGTACCGGCGGCAATGAAGAACACATCCCCCTTGTGTACCGGCACCTGATGCACCGCCTCCAGCAGGGTGTTGTCTGCGATTCTCCGGCGGAACTCCTCCTTGGTGATCTCCTGCGCAAAGCCGTAGATCAGCTTTGCGCCCGGCTCGCAGTCCACAATGTACCACATTTCCGTCTTGCCGTATTCCCCCTCCACCCGGAGGGCGTATTCGTTGTCCGGATGCACCTGTACGGACAGATTGTCCTTGGCATCGATGAGCTTGATGAGCACCGGGAAGTACCGGAACGCCGCCCCCCTTGTGCCCAGAACGGCTTTTCCGGCATGTTCCAGGTATTCGGTCAGCAGCATACCGGCGTATTTGCCGTTTGCGATCCGGGATACCCCGTCCTTATGACAGGACAGCTCCCAGCTTTCTGCGATTTTTTCCTTGTCACTTGTTTTACCGAACTCCTCCCGGAGCCGGGTGCCTCCCCAAAGGTAATCCTTACAGGGGGCGATCAGCTGCATTGGGTACATAGCGTTCTCCTTTATTCTGTAGTTGTATGCTTTTCCGTCAGTCCGAATTCCTCCAGGAATTCCGCATAGCTGCCCCGGTATACATTCAGGTCAATGTTTTTCTGCTCCCAGTGATTCCCTGCATAGCCCGGCAGCCGGGCGTCGCACCGATACTGCCAGAACACCCAGTCCGGCCCCACCAGGGGCGGCGCATACACGCTCCGGTACCAGATGGGACAGTCCGGCATATCCCCCTTCAGATATTCCCGGTAGCAGGTATAGGTGGTGTAGATCACCGGGGTCTTGCCGTATTGCTCCTTCAGCGCCCGGATCAGGGCATCCAGTTCCCGGCGCACTCCCTCCCGTTCCGGGGGATCCGACGCCTTGTCCCCGTAGTACTCCAGATCGATCACCGGGGGCAGGGCGTTGTCCGTTTCCGGCACGGTGCGGATGAAATTTTCCGCCTGGGACTGTCCCGGGCTGTCAAAGCTGAAAAAGTGGTACGCTCCAACATACAAAGCGGTCCGGTGTGCGTCCTGCCAGTTCTGGGCGAAGTATTCGTCCACCAGGCTGCTGCCCTCCGTGGCTTTGATATAGGCGAATTGGATGGACTGGGCGGACAGCACCTGCCAGTCGATTGCCCCCTGGTAGTGGGACACATCCACCCCCCGTACCGGGTATTTTTCCGGGGACGGATGATTCAGCCGGATCCGTCCGGTATACACCAGCCAGCCCCCCACCCCGGTGCCTGCCGCCAGCACCAGCAGGATCAGTCCGATCAGCAAAATCCGCTTTTTGCGGGATATGCGCCCCATTACTCTGCAATATCCCCCATCACGATGCCTCTGCCGTTGGTGGCGAAGTATACCTTGCCGTAGACGCTGCCGTCCCCGGAGATATAGGGGGTGATGTTTCCGAACTGGTGCTTGTCATCGTTGATCCGCTGCCAGGTCTTGCCCTGATCGGCGGAGCGGAAGATGCCGTTTACGTTGTCACTGCTCCCCATGGCATACAGCACCGGGTAATCCCCTGCATTTTTCGGCGCGCCGAAGCCCATGGCTCTGGCATTGAAGTTTTTCAGATTTTCAAAGGTCTTGCCCCCGTCCTGGGAGAACATGATGATGCTGCCGCTGAGCGCCCATACATGCCCCTCCCTGCCGTCCACAGTATACAGGGTGGTGGTGTCGGACACCAGTGCCCCGGTGGGCGCAAAGTTGAAGCCCCCGTCCTCGGATGCAAACACCTGACCGCCGCATGCCGCATAGATTTTGGAGGGATTCACCTTGTCCGCCGCCATTTTCGGCTGGAAGCCCAGTCCGTTTGCCACATACCAGGTCTTGCCGTTGTCGTTGGATACATAGGTCTCTGCCTTGGTGCTGTTGGGCGCCCAGAGCATGGTACTGCCGTTGGCGGACAGGGCAACCGTGCCGCTGGTGCCGCCGGTGCCCAGTGCGGTGCATGCGTTCCAGGTCTTGCCCCCGTCCAGCGTGATCCGCACCGGCATTTTCCCGTTGTCACTGGTGTATGCTGCCACATTGGGATTCAGCCATGCACAGTCCACGTCCTGGGGAACCCCCTCCTTCATAAAGTGTGCGTCATCCGGCCGCACGTTCACATCCATATGGGAAAAGCCCGTCAGATCCCCCATAATGGAATACAGCTGGGGGGTACTGCCGTCTGCATGGGGGGGCGAAACCATTTTGAATACTGCGTTTTCCTCCAGACCATAGGCGTTGAACTTAATGGTCACGTCTCCGCCGTTGTCCAGAGCGGTCATGTTCACCGTGGTGTACACCGTTGCGCCGGTGCCGTAGGTCACTTCATCGGAATTGAAGGGGTTGATCTCAATGTCCGATACCCACCAGCCGGTCTGGGGCTGTTCTCTGCCCCAGTTGAGCCACTGGGCGTCCGTTACGTCCATTTGATAATGGCTGCCGCTTTCGTCATACAGTGCTTTCCAGGTCTTGCCCCCGTCCGTGGTGCGGTACAGGTTCTCGCCCTTGCCGTCCCAGAAGCACAGGGAGGAAACCACCACCGTGTCCGGATCCTTGGCGTCGATGGATACGCCCCCGTATCCGCCGTAGTGATTGTCCCCTACCTGGGGGGTAATGTCCTCATACTTCTTGTCCGCCAGGCTCCAGCGGTACACCTTGCCGTTCTTGCAGGAGGTATTGGGGCCGCAGGTGTCGCTGTAGCTCAGATACAGATAGCCGTTGGAGGAGATCCCTGCCTGGGTGGGATACATGCCCTTCTCGTTGGCAGGCAGCGCCTCCCAGCTTTCTCCCTGGTCGGAGGAGGTGTAGATGCACTGACCGTCCTTCATGGCGGCGCACACATAGATATCACCGGAAACCGGGTCAAACTCCACCCAGAGGATCCCCATGCTAATGCCCTCCTGGCTGTAGTTGCCCTTGACCGGGAAGGAGCTGACCTGTTCCCAGTTTGCCCCGTAGTCCTTGGAACGCCACAGCCCGTCGCTGCGTGTGCCCAGGTATACGGTGCTGTTGTGCTTGGGATCCACCATCATCCGTTCCCCGGCGCCTCTGCCGGAGTTGTTCGCCCCGAAGGTGACGCCGATGTCCACCTGTTTCCAGTTGTTCCCGTAGTCATCGGAGCAGAGAATGGCGCCCGGCTGTCCCATATAGGTGCCGCAGGACATATACACCCGGTTGGGCTCCACCGGATCTGTCGCCAGGGATTCCACCCCGTTCAGGTTCCAGCTGTCCGAGTTCACGCCTCCCAGGTGATCCGTGATGCACACCCACTGGTTGTCCCCGGATTTCCACCGGTATGCGCCCCCCATATCCGTCCGGGCATACATAAGCCCCTCCTCCGTGGGGTTGTAGGTGATGCCGGTCACATAACCGCCGCCGCCGATGGCAACGTTGCCCCAGCGGTAGCTGACGGATGCGCCCTGCTTGCTGTCACAGGCGGAAAGCCCGGTGACCATGGCAAGCGCCAGGCTCAGGGCTGTTGCTTTGTGCTTCTGATTCATGCCTTTTCCTCCATTTTATCCTGCCCGGTCTGCTCCAGGTAGATCTGTCGGCTCTGGAAATCCCCCCACAGGTTGGGCATGCGCAGCCCTGCCTGCATGAGATAAGCGCCGCTGTAGGTTTTTCCGTTTTCGCTGCACCGGTACCAGCTTTCCGGGTTCAGTCCCTTGAGCCGGATCCGCCGGGAGCGCACATTGGGTCGGGACAGGGTCTGCACATAGGTGAACAGCGCCTCCCCCTTGTCCTTGGTCACAAAGATCCAGGCATCATAGCCTGCCGTGCCGAAGGGATCCCCGATCCGGTACTGATCCCCGTTCCGCATGATGTGGCTGTACCGCTTGTAATCGGCGATCTGACCGGGAATCTGACCCCGATCCTCCGGGGAGATCTTCGTAATGTCCAGCTCATAGCCGAAGGTGCCTGCCATCGCCACATGCCCCCGGGTCTGGAAGGGGGTGGTTCTGCCCACCGTATGGTTGGGACAGTCGCTGACGTGAGCGCCCATGGCGGAAACCGGGTAACACAGGGAAGTGCCGTACTGAATCTTCAGCCGCTCCATAGCGTCCGTATCGTCCGATGCCCAGATCTGGGGACTGTAGTACAGCATGCCCGGATCGAACCGGGCGCCGCCGCCGGAGCAGTTTTCCAGCAGCAGATCCGGAAATTCCGTTACCAGCCGCTCCATCATCTCATAGACCCCCAGCACATACCGGTGCCACAGCTCCCGCTGCCGGTCTGCCGGAAGCATCCGGGAGCCCACCTCCGTCAGCTGCCGGTTCATATCCCACTTGACATAGGAAATGTCCGCACTGGTGAGAATGTCCCGGAGCATGCCGTATACATACTCCCGCACATCCTGCCGGGAATAATCCAGTACATACTGCTCCCGGCACAGGGTCAGCTCCCTGCCGGGCACCTGGATCGCCCAGTCCGGGTGGGCACGGTACAGGTCGCTGTCCGGGGAGACCATTTCCGGCTCGAACCAGATGCCGAATTTCAGCCCCATTGCCCGTACCTTGTCCACCAGGGATTTCAGCCCGCCGGGCAGCTTCTTTTCGTACACATGCCAGTCCCCCAGACTGGAATTGTCCTTGTCCCGGTGTCCGAACCAGCCGTCGTCCATTACCAGCATTTCGATGCCCAGTTTTGCCGCCTCCCGGGCGATGGACAGGAGCTTTTCCTCGTTGAAGTCGAAGTAGGTGGCTTCCCAGTTGTTGATGAGCACCGGCCGGGGCAGAGCCCGGTACTTGCTGCGGATCAGATGCTGCCGGTACAGATCGTGGAAGGTGCGGGACATGCCCCCCAGCCCCTCCTCCGACCAGACCAGTACTGCCTCCGGTGCGGCAAAAGCCTCCCCGGGGGGCAGCAGCCAGGTGAAATCCGTAGGGTTGATGCCGATCTGGGCACGGGTGGTGTGGTGCTGATCCACCTCCGCCTGTGCTATGAAATTGCCGGAGTAGATCAGATTCAGCCCGTAGCATACCCCCCGGTCTTCGTCCGCACCCTGCTCCGCCAGGGCGAAAAAGGGGTTGTGCTGGTGGGAGCTTTCCCCTCGCATGCTGTCGATCCGCTGCTTGCCCATGTGGAGCCGGCACCGTTCCACATGCCGCTCCCGTGCCCAGGAGCCGTTCAGCGTCAGCATATCATACCCGTCTCCGTCCAGGGTCAGGGTGGCGCTCAGCAGCCGCTTCAGCCGGCAGTCCGCCCTTCCGGTGTTCCGGACAATGGCGCTGCGCACGATCGTATGCATCTGCTCAAACACGGAATACCGCAGTTCCAGCTCCAGGTCTGCATGCTCGTCCCGGCACAGGATGCACAGGGTCATTGCCTGCTGCTCCGTGCCGAAGGTGGCAGGCAGTCCCGGCAGTCCCGGCTTGCCGGGGATGATGCGGTGGGACACATACCGGAAGTCACAGGTGCTCATGCCTGCCCCGTCCAGGATCTCCACTGCATGCTCCCGGTAATCCCCCAGTCCGAAGCAGGGGCACTCAAAGGGCAGGGTGTCCATATAGCTTGCCTTGTCCCGGTTATTCACAGAGGGGGTGAAGGGGTTTTCATCCAGCCGCAGCAGCTCCGTCAGATCAGCATCCGGCAGATTTTTTCCGAAATATATGTGGGCAAGGTACGCCCCGTCCGTGATCCCCATGGCGTACAGCATATCTCCGGCGGTGAGCCGGAACAGCTTCAGGGTTTCGTCATAGGTGATGTGCATGGCTATGCCTCCTTTGCCCGGGCGCAGACCATGCCCTCGTAGCCTGCCAGGGTGATGGTACCGGTGTAGACCCCTCCGGTTTCCAGATCCTCCAGGGTGAAGGGCAGTACCAGCTCCCTGGAATCCTTGTTGAAATTCTGCAGGAAGTAATAGGTTTTCGTATCACTTTGCCGGATGCCCACGGTGACCCCGTAGGGCAGCTCCGTATCCAGTGCCGGGGACAAGCCTGCCTCCGGGGCGATGCGCCCCAGCAGATCGTAGTAGAACTGGGATTCCCCAAAGGTACCCACATAATATACCCGCCCCTTGCCGAACCGGTTCACCGTTACCGCCGGCATGCCCTGGTAGTAGTCGCTTTCGTAGACCCCAAGGGTTTCCGCCGTGGTGGGATGCACCACTTCGCACAGGCGGCTTGCCTCATACCGGTTCTGCATGCCGGGGGCGTCCTGCATCACAATGCCGTTGTGCTGATGATCCCACAGGCCGTCGATCTCCTCCGCCCACAGACCCAGCACCTCCGTCAGACCACAGGCAGGGGTCTGCCCCAGGTAGCAAAGATCCGTTTCGTCCACCAATCCGGTGAGATAGCTGGTCAGCAGGGTGCCGCCTTGCTCCGCAAACCGCCGGAGCCGCTGGGCAATGTCCCCCCGGAGCATATACAGCATGGGTGCCGCCACAAAGCGGTAGCCATCCAGGGGTGCGTCCATATGCACCAGATCCACCGGGATGCCCCGGCGCCAGAAGCCCTCATAGATCCGCAGGATCAGGTCAAGGTACCCTTCCCCGATGTTTCTGGGCCCCTTGGATTCTCCGATCGCCCAGCCGTTCTGCACGTCATAGATGATCGCCGCTTTGGCAGGCACATGGCTGCCCCGGATCTCCTTCAGCTTTTTCAGCATAGCGCCCACGCCTGCCACCTCCCGGAAGATCCGTACCTCCGGAGAGGAGTTGTGGCTGACCACGGCGCTGTGGAATTTTTCGCAGGAGCCTCTGCTCTGCCGCCACTGGAAGTACTGGATGCTGTCCGAGCCGTGTGCCAGGTTCTGGATGGCAGTGAGCCGGTGAAAGCCGGGCCGCTTGTGCCGGGATGCCCCGATCCAGTTGGTGGTGCTGGGGGAATTCTCCATCAGCAGCCAGGGCTTGTGCTTCATGGCACGCATTGCGTCGCAGTATGCCCCGTTCCAGACCGCATTGCCCCCTTCGTTCCCGTCTCCGTTGTGCCAGCCCGGGTAGCTGTCCCAGCTGATGATGTCCAGCTCCGGCAGGAACTGCCAGTAGTCAATGCCGTCATAGAAGCCCATCATGTTCATGGTCACCGGGATCTCCGGATTCTCCGCCCGCAGCGGCGCTGTCTCCACCCGGAAGAAGTCCACGGTCTGGGCAGTGCAGAATCTCCGCCAGTCCAGCACCAGTCCGTGTACGTTGGTCTCTCCCTGGGGTGCCGGGGACTCGATCTCCTCCCAGTCCGTGTAGGTATGGCTCCAGAACGCCGTCCAGTATGCCCTGTTCAGCTTTTCCAGACTGCCGTATTTCTCCTTGAGCCAGATGCGGAATGCCGCCTGGCACAGGGGACAGTGGCACTCTCCCTGGATCTCGTTGGAAACATGCCACAGGATCACCCCGGGATGGTGGGCGTACCGCCCGGCAAGCCGGGTGTTCATCCGGGTCACCATCTCCCGGTATACCGGGGAGGTGTAGCAGTGGTTGTGCCGCCCCCCCTGGAGATTCCGGCGGCGATCCGCCTCCACCCGGAGGATCTCCGGGTACTTCTTCGCCATCCAGCCAGGCTTTGCGCCGCTGGGCGTGGCAAGCACCGTGTAGATGCCGTTTTCGTACAGATGCTCAATGACCTGATCCAGCCACTGGAAGGTGTATACCCCCTCCGCCGGCTCCAGCGCCGTCCAGGAGAAGATGCCCACGGACACGCAGTTGATGCCTGCCTGCTGCATCAGCCGGATGTCCTCCTCCAGCACCTCCGGTGTATCCAGCCACTGCTCCGGGTTATAGTCCGCCCCGTGGAGCAGGCAGTTTAGCTTGATGTTCGCTTCTTTTCTCATAACACGATCCTCATTCGCTTTTGCTTTTCGGCAACACCGCACAAAGAATGTGTGGTAGATGTGCCAACAGATTTTTCGTCAGATTGCATAGAAACGACGCAGGAATACTGGCGTATTGCAAGGAGTTTCTGTGTGATATGACGGAAAATTCGTCAGCAGATGCTGCGCAAAGCCGACAGGTGGGCTTTGTGCGGTATTGCCTTAGATAAA
>NZ_FR894806.1:10264-11710 GCF_000434255.1 Ruminococcus sp. CAG:379
TTATTATATCCGATTGCCCAGTCAAAGTCAATGCAGGTGCCCTTCCGAAAAACGGCTCCGCACACCTGTACGGAGCCGTTGGTTTTGATGTGTTATTGCTTTGCGTTGAATTCGTCTACGACCTCATCCACCACGCCCTGCCAAGCGGAACGCATCTCCGCCCAGGTGCCGGGTGTGCCCTCATATTTCTGGAGCAGACCGTCCATGAAGTTGTTCATAACGCCACGGGTCTCGTAAGCATAGGTTTCGTTGCTCATCCGGGTGCCCATGCCGTAGCCGAAGTCGAACATGGGAACGATATTCTCCGAGGTGTACCAGGTCTGCATAAAGTCGTACTGCTCCTCCGTCAGATAGGAGGTCACCTTGCCGGCAGCGGTCTTGGTCTCGATCAGTGCCTTTTCCTTGGCAGCCTGCTTGTATTCCGGCTGGGTGGCAGCCAGCCGCTCACACTTGATGTATGCCGCAACCGCATCCCCCTTGTCGGAGTTCTTGACCAGCATCTTTGCCGCCGCATTGCCGCAGAGATAGTACTTGTCGGATCCGGGCATCTTGGGGAAGGGCACCAGGAACAGATCCCCGTCCGGGTTCATGACATTGGACTGTCCCAGATGCCAGGGCGCCATGCCGTAGTAGAGGATGGAGCCGTCGTTGGGGTAGGTGCCGTACCAGGTGGGATCAAACAGGCTCAGCCGGGTCAGCTCCTCCTCCAGCAGCTCCGCCTTTTCGATCTTTTCGTTCATGACGTTGCTGGTGAATTTCTTCCCGTCATAGTTGATGATGGATTCGCCGGTGGACTGGACGATCGCCTGCCCGAACCAGCCTGCGCAGCCATACCGGGTCTCCCCGTCCTCAGCGTTGGCTACAAAGGTATTCATAGAGGACATGAAAGCGTCCCAGTCCCACTTGCCCTCCTGATAGAGCTTGTAGGGATCCGTCAGCCCCTCCTCCTCAATGAGGGTGCGGCTGTAGGTGATGGCGATATAGTCGGATACGGAGTAGGGTACGACGTAGTAATGCCCCTTGTATTTGTACTTTTCGATCAGATCCTTCATGCCGTCCCAGATGGGATCGGACAGATCAATGTAGCTGTCCAGGTATTCGTACTGTCCCTTTTCCACCCCGTTGGGCACGGAATCCCACTGGTAGTCGAACATATCCACCGGATCGCCTCCGTTGATCCGGTTGGCAAGGTCTGTAAACAGGGTTTCAGAGGTGGTCTTGATGGTTTCGATCTTCGCCCCGTATACGTCCTCAAACAGGGTCAGTGCAACGGTTCGATCCTGGTTTGCAGTGGGGTTCAGATCGTAGATTCCCAGGTAGTAGATGGTCTGTCCCTTGATGTCCGGATCTCCGGCGTTGATGGCACTGTCCGCCGTGTCGATGGATACATCGTCCTGGGATTTGGTGCGTCCCTCGGATTCAGAGGAACTGTTCCCGCCGCAGGCG
>NZ_FR894806.1:11725-17568 GCF_000434255.1 Ruminococcus sp. CAG:379
CCGCCGCAGGCGGTTGCCGCTGCGGACAGAGAGAGGGCCAGCAGCATTGCAAGTGTGCGCTTGAGATTCTTCATGGGTAAAACACTCCTTTTTAATCGTTCCGGAAAGCCTGCTCCGGAATGGCTGATGCACGGTTCCATAAACAACCCCCATACTCCTGTGGGGCGCTGTCTATATGCATTCCCACTTTATTATACATAATTTAAATTCCTCCTGTCAATCAGCACAAAGCACGATAGACCTGTGGACTGTTTGTGGATTATGCACAATGGCAAGGAAAATCCGGGGTTGCCTGCCCGGTCAAAACAGGGTATAATACTTGTATAGAAACCGAGTGAAAGGAACATACTGACTATGAAGCATGTGGATATTTTTACGGACGGGGCATGCAGCGGCAATCCGGGCCCCGGAGGCTACGGGGTGGTGCTCCGGTTCGGCACAGTGGAAAAGGAGCTTTCCGGCGGGGAGCCAAACACCACAAACAACCGGATGGAGCTGATGGGGGTCATCACCGGCCTGTCCGCCCTGAAGGAGCCCTGTGACGTGACCCTCACCACCGACAGCAAATATGTGGTGGACAGCATCACCAAGGGCTGGGTCTACGGCTGGAAGCGGAAGGGCTGGATCAAGTCCGACAAGAAGCCGGCGCTGAACGTGGATCTGTGGGAGCGGCTGCTGCCCCTGCTGGAGCGGCACCAGGTACAGTTTGTCTGGGTCAAGGGGCATGCGGGACACCCGGAAAACGAGCGCTGCGATGCCCTGGCTGTGGCACAGCGGGATCGGTTCTGATCCGCCGAAAAAATTTTCCCTCCCCTCTTGCAAAATTCCTACCAATCGTGTATAATATCCTTATAGCATACTAAAACGGTAGGAAATCTACCGGAGAGGAGTTTGTGTATGGAAAAGCGAATCATCTATGCGGACAATGCCGCCACCACTCAGGTGTCCAAGCCTGTGCTGGAGGCAATGCTGCCCTACCTGACCGGGCAGTACGGCAACCCCTCCAGCATTTACGCCCTGGGACGCCATGCCCAGCGGGATATAGAGCTTGCCCGGCAGCAGGTTGCGGAGGCTTTGGGCTGTGAACCGGGGGAGATCTTCTT
Organism: Ruminococcus sp. CAG:379; assembly: GCF_000434255.1. Taxonomy (NCBI): domain Bacteria; kingdom Bacillati; phylum Bacillota; class Clostridia; order Eubacteriales; family Oscillospiraceae; genus Ruminococcus; species Ruminococcus sp. CAG:379. The sequence goes on from NZ_FR894806.1 coordinate 12,829, forward strand.
TACCGGCTGCGGTACCGAGTCCGACAACTGGGCGATCCGTTCCACCGCCGCCCGGCTGGGGGCAAAGGGCAAGCGCCACATTGTCACCAGCGTGTTTGAGCATCACGCCGTGCTGCACACCTGTGCCGCCCTGGAGAAGGAGGGCTTTGAGGTCACTTACCTGCCGGTCAGCCGGGAGGGGCTGCTGACCGCGCAGCAGGTGGCGGATGCCATCCGGTCGGATACTGCCCTGGTGTCCATCATGTACGCCAACAACGAGATCGGCACCATCCAGCCCATCTCTGAAATTGCGGCAGTATGTCGGGAAAAGGGCGTGCTGTTCCATACGGATGCGGTACAGGCAGCGGGACATGTGCCCATCAACGTCCGGGAACAGGGCATCGATATGCTGTCCCTGTCCGGTCATAAGCTCCACGCCCAGAAGGGCATCGGCGCTTTGTATGTGCGCAAGGGCGTGCCCCTGCCCAATCTGCTGTACGGCGGCGCCCAGGAGCGGGGTCGCCGACCCGGTACGGAGAATGTGCCTGCCATCGTGGGACTGGGTACCGCCATCACCCTGGCGGTGGAGAACCTGGAGGAGAAGATGGAACGGGTCACTGCCCTGCGGAACCGGCTCATTGACGGCATTCTGGACATTCCCCGCACCCGGCTGAATGGTGACCGGGTGCATCGTGTGCCCGGCAACTGCAATATTTCCATTCTGGGCATCGAAGGGGAGTTCCTGCTGCTGGCGCTGGATCAGCTGGGCATCATGGCGTCCAGCGGTTCCGCATGCACCAGCGGTTCTTTGGATCCCTCCCACGTTCTGCTTTCCCTGGGGCTTTGTCACGAGGTTGCCCACGGCTCTCTGCGGCTGTCCATCTCCGACGAAACCACCCGGGAGGACGTGGATTATATCATCTGGGCGGTGCACCAGGCAGTGGAGCGGGGCAGAGCCATGTCCCCTTTGTGGGAAGCCATCCGGGCAGGCAAAGTGGATTATCCGGATATCTGAAAGGAGTGCTGAAAGATGCAGTATAGTGAAAAGGTGATGGATCATTTCACCAACCCCCGGAACGTGGGAGAGATCCCGGACGCAGACGGGGTAGGCGAGGTTGGAAACGCCAAGTGCGGTGATATTATGAAGATGTACATTAAAGTACAGAACGGTGTGCTCACCGATGTGAAGTTCAAGACCTTTGGCTGCGGGGCGGCGGTTGCCACCTCCTCCATGGCAACGGAGCTCATCAAGGACAAGCCCATTGAGGAAGCCCTGCAGCTGACCAACAAGGCAGTGGTGGAGGCACTGGACGGTCTGCCGGCAGTGAAGCTCCACTGCTCCGTGCTGGCGGAGCAGGCAATCAAGGCTGCCTTGTCGGATTACTACCGCCGGCAGGGCATTGATCCCGCCCCCCTGGTGGGAGAGGTGCACGAGTGCGAGGGCTGCTGCGAAGGGCATTGACCCGGAATAGGAAACACCGCTTGTCTGGATTTTCCGGACAGGCGGTGTTTTTTGTGATCTTGTGCGGGATACCTCAGCTCAGCGCATACATGGTCTTGTATTCCTCATACCGCTGCTGAAACTGGGGATTGTCCATATTTTTGAGGGTGTTCAGATACTTGTGGGTGTCAAAGCTGCTGTGGGCAACCTCGATCATTGCCACTGCGATGTTGGAGCAGTGGTCGGATACACGCTCGTAATTGGTCAGCAGATCCGACAGGATGAAGCCCAGCTCAATGGTGCATGCGCCGTTCTGGAGCCGGTCAATGTGGTTGGTTTTAATATCCAGGATCAACCCGTCAATCACCTGTTCCAAAGGCTCTACCCGCCCTGCAAGCTCCAGGTCGTTCCGTTCAAATGCCTTGGTGGTGATGCTGATGATCTCCTTCAGAGCATTTGCCACCACGGTCAGCTCCTTTTGTGCCGCCGGAGAGAACTGGACCTGCTTTTCGTCCATTTCCTCAGCAGATTTCACCAGATTCAGAGCGTGATCCCCGATCCGCTCAAAGTCCCCGATGGTATGCAGCAGCAGGGATACCTTCCGGGTGTCCTCATCGGACAAATCGTTGCTGGACAGCTTTACCAGGAATGTGCCCAGCTTATCCTCATACAGATCCAGCTGGTTTTCATGCTCCCGGATAAATTCCACCTTCTTTTCATCAAAGCCCTCCCCCAGGGAAATGGCCTCCAGAATGGAGTCCCGGGCGATGCGGCACATGCCGATGGTCTGGTTGGTGCACTCGGAAATGGCAAAGGAGGGGGTGTTCAGCAGACGCTCATCCAGGAATGCATAGGTTTCCTTGTCCTTGGGATCGTCCCGTACCACGAATTCTGCGATCTTTACCAGCTGCTTCTGCATGGGCAGCAGGATGACAGTGGTGAATACGTTGAATACAGAGTGGCAGATGGCGATGCCCAGCTGATCGATGGGCTGATCCGTAAAGGGGAAGCCCAGAATGGCGTCCAGCCCGTAGTACAGAATCAGCAGCACGATGGTGCCGATGATGTTGAAGGAAATGTGCACCACTGCTACCCGCTTTGCGTTCTTGGTAACCCCGATGCTGGAGATCAGAGAGGTGACGCAGGTACCGATGTTCTGCCCCATGATAATGGGGATCGCCATGCCGAAGGTAATGCCCCCGGTGGCGGACAGGGACTGGAGAATCGCCACGGAAGCGGCGGAGCTCTGGATGATGCCGGTGAAGGCTGCACCTACCACAACGCCCAGAACCGGGTTTCGGAAGGCAGTCAGCAGGCTTGCGAATTCCGGCATATCCGCCAGGGGGCTTACGGAGTCGCTCATAAGGGTCATGCCGTACATGAGCACTGCAAAGCCCACGCAGATGCTGCCAATGTCCTTTTTCTTGGTGGATTTCGCCATCATGATGAGGATGATACCCACAAGGGCAACCAAAGGCGAGAAGGAGGTGGGCTTGAGCATGTTGATGAAGAAGCCGTCGCCCTCCACCCCTGCCAGGGACAGGATCCAGGCGGTCAGGGTGGTGCCGATGTTGGAGCCCATGATGACTCCCACGGTCTGGGGCAGCTGCATGATGCCGGAGTTTACCAGACCCACCAGCATAACGGTCAGTGCGGAGGAGGACTGGATGGCGATGGTGATGCCGGCGCCAAGTCCCAGACTTTTCCACTTAGAGGAGGTCATTTGCTTGAGGGCACGCTCCAGCTTGCCGCCGGCGAGCTTTTCCAGCCCGTTGGACATGACAGTCATGCCGTACAGGAAAAAGGCAAGTCCTCCCAGAAGTGTAAACACAGAAAAAATGTTCATACGATACGTTGGCGTGCGCCCCTTGCGCCGCCGCTCCTTTCCGATTTCAGGCGTAATGTGCGGGTAATCCCGATTCCGTATCCCCAGTTTCAAAACAAACCCTTTTTCCAATAGCATAGCATTGACGCGTAAAATCTGAAAGCACAATAGTGTAAAATCTATGTAAAGTCACGGGCATGCCCATGACTAAAACAGCCGGTTCAGCACCGGGATCTCCCCGTAATACAGCTGCTCCAGCAGGGTGCGGTTGGTGGCGATCTCCGCCCCCAGCTCATCGTTTTCCGTATCGATCAGGGGGATGAGCCGGGAAAGCGCTCCGCCGATCTGGGTCAGCTTATCGCTGGACACCAGCATATTCAGCCGGGGCATGGCATGGCTCCAAGCCTGGTTCAATTCCACTGCCGCCTGTGCCGCCGCTGCATAATCCGCCTGCTCCGTGTGTACCTGCACCCGAGCCAGAATATCCAGCAGCTCCAGGCAGCTGCGGCGCACATAAACCGCCGAGAAGATGCAGATACTCACAATGGCGGCGAGAATACAGCCGCTCAGCCGGATCCGTGACATCCGTTTCCCTCCTTTTCGATCAGACAGTAATCCTGCTGTCCCCGTGCTGCCAGCAGGAACACGTCCTGGATCTTCAGCTGCCGCCGGCTCAGCACCCGCTGGATCCATGCCCGGTCAAGACCGCTTGCCGCCAGCCCGTGGGGGATCAGCTTTCCGTCGGAGATCAGCACATCCGGCGGATCCCCCGTGTCCTGCTCCGGCACATTGGTCACCGGCCGGTTTGCATGCTTGGGGTACACGGACACACTGCCGGTGGTTTCCACAATGGCAAACTGCACCTCTGTCACATCAAACACGCCGCTGCCCCGGAGGGCGGTCATGAGATCGTCCGCCGAGAACCGCAGCTCCTCCAGTACCTTCTGGTCAATGACCCCGTCCCGGATGATGATCTTGGGACTGCCGGACAGGATCCGCCGCAGCCGCCTGCTCCGGAGCGTGCCCCAGGAGGCAAGCACCTCGAAGCATACCAGGGACAGAATGGGGATGATGCCGGTGAGCAGAGGAATGTCCAGATTTTCCAGGGGCAGGGTGGCAATGTTGGACACCAGAATGGTAATCACCAGCTCCGAGGGCTGCAATTCCCCGATCTGCCGCTTGCCCATGAGCCGCACGGAGAAGATCACCACCCCGTACAGGATCAGGGAGCGGAGAAATCCGATCGCCATAGCTTCCTCCTACTTGTCCTTGGAGCGGAAGCACACCGCCGCCAGCAGACCAAAGAGCATGGCTGCGGTAATGCCCCCTGCCGCAGAGGTCAGCCCTCCCAGGAATACTCCCAGAAAGCCGTGTTCATCCACCGCCTTGCGGACGCCCTCCGCCAGCAGGTGCCCGAAGCCGGTGAGGGGCACGCTGGCACCGCCGCCTGCCAGTTCGATGAGCTTGGGATACAGCCCCACACCGCTGAGGATCA